>NZ_JAVBNS010000265.1:0-9209 GCF_031551385.1 Anaerosporobacter sp. | reverse complement strand
CAAATTTATCTTTAATTGCTCTTCTTTACTAATCGCAAGCGCAAGATCAAAGTCTGTCTGCTCTTTCGCATTCTCGACATCGTAACCAAAATCCTCCGATAAATCATTAACAAAATAATTTTCAAAAGCCAGAATCGTTTGTATTGAATCTTGCCCTAATCCTAACTCTTCCTGCAATCTCATAAGCGAAACATTATCGTACTCACTGCTCTCCATTGACTGTGTCTGAACTTCACTAAGTAATTCATAGAATTTTAATCCTGGACGGTTTTGAATTCTCACTGGTATTGTATTTATAAACAACCCTACCATTTTTTCAACATTGGAGATATCTACATTTCTTCCCGATACTACTTTCCCAAAAATGGCATCTTGTACATCATTATAGCGTTGTAAAATTATTCCCCAGACAGCCTCAATAAATGTATTCATTGTCACTTGGTATCTCTGAATTATCTTCTCAACACCTTTTGTAGTGGCATCATTAATTACCATTTCTATTTCTGCTACTATTGAAGATGCTTCTCTATTGTTTTTAAGCGGCAATATCGTAGTCTTTTCTTCTATTCCACCTAATACTTTTCTCCAATAATTATAAACACTATCACGACTTTTTAACTGTCTTATGTATTCTGAATATTTTGGTTTAGTGATGCAAGCATCCACGCTATAGTCATGTGTATATAGATCCATCAGATCATTTACTATGATTGGTAAACTCCAGCCATCCATGATTATGTGGTGTGCCGTTATGACTATTCTAAATTCATCACTTGGTAATCTACATAACGCAAATCGGATAAGACTATCTTTTTCAAGTTGGAAGCCTTTTTTATGTTCACTGGCACATAGTTTATCAAATTCTTCATATGCATGTTCAGATGTTGAAAAATCTTTATATTTATACTCCAATGCTCTTTCTGTAGGTATCACCTGTTTTGGCTGTGTAATACCATCGTAAAACACATGTGTTTTAAGAATTTCATGCACATTAGCTAATTGATAAACAGCTTGCTCCATTTTCTTATTATCTATAAACATTTTGTATTTTATAACCGTTTGTAGTACATAATTCAATGAATCCGCATCTCGCAATTTATCATAGAGCATACCTTCCTGCATTGGTGACAAATCATAGATATCCTCTAATGTTTCTTTTTGTTGACTCATCTTATTGATAATCACATCCCAATCTCTAAGACTCATATTACTTTGATAGTAATCAGATGGTGTCATTATCTTTATCTGCTGCCCCTCAAATAGTTTTTTTAAGGACTTCGCTTGTTTATTAACGCACTCTTTAAATTGAGTGATTTTTTCTTCTTCCAAAATTCCTTGAACATAAGATATCTCTGCAACAACATCCCCATTTATCAATTCAGCATTTATGGATATTGGTGTACCAAATTTATTGTTTTCATCTATATTCAATCCTATATCATAATTATCTGGAATAAGCGGTAAAGAATTTATTACATTTTGAGTTTCTCTATTCCCAAAGTAGTTAAACGTAATTAATGGTTCTTTAAATTCCTCAGCTAAGAACCCACTATCTCTAGCAATATCATACCCAATTCCATAATTCGGTATAGAACGTAATGTTTCCTTAGTCGTTCTTAAATCCTCCATATAATCTTGTCCTACACATTCAAATACAATCGGATATAATGTTGTAAACCAGCCAATTGTTCTAGTAACTGCCAAACGCTCATCTAACTCTGGACGCCCATGACTCTCTATCATGAAGGAAGTACCTTTCGTATTCATACACTCCGAAAATGATCTTAAAAATATTGCTAACAATAATTCATTTGCATTCATAGACAAAATTTTTCTTCCATTTTCTATAATTGGCTTAACTACTTCTTGAGGCATTATTATCGTGAATTCTTTTGAACGATTCAAACGTTCCCTTAGTTCCACTTCATCACTTTTTCTCAATTTTGTAACCGTTTCTTTCCAAAACTCTAGTTCCTCTTTATGTTTTCCATCAAGATAATAATCATTCAATGTATCTGTCCATTGCTTATAAGATAACGTTTTATTTGATAACTTAATCTTTTTATTATCTACAAACCCTGAATATAGTTCGTTCAAATCCTCTACGAGAATTTCCCACGATACTGCATCAATAATTAGATGATGAATGCACAATATTAATGCATGCATTTCTGAGCTTTCTACAATTGCACAGTTTATTAGTTTATTGTCTTTTATAGATATATTCGTTTGTAACTCATTTCCTATCCTCTGCAATGCTTTTTCTAAATTTTCATTTTTTATATTATATAGCTGTGCAGCATATTGTTTCTCATCAATCTGTGCGCTAATTACTTGATCTTGTTCATTGAAAGTAGCCCTTAGTTGGTCATGATGTTTCACCAAACATTGCAATGAATTATTTACAGCAGTTATATTTATTGGCTCACTTGATGTAAAAATTGCACTTTGATTAAAATGATTAGGATTAGGTAGTTTTGTCTCAAAAAACCTCTTTTGAATCGGAGCAAGTCTGACTTTCCCTGATACCTGCTCTTCCTCTTGGTCTTGTGCACTACTTATTTTACTTAGCGTTTTTGCTATTAATTTAGGGCTGGCAAGCTGCATAACTTTTTTTACTGACATATCATATCCAGCATTTCTTAATTTTGACACGATTCGAATCGCCTTAATTGAATCACCGCCTACTTCAAAGAAATTATCATCACGTCCAACCGTTTCGATTCCCAACACTTCTTCATAAATACCACATATCAATTTTTCAACTTCCGTTTTTGGTTTTCCTAAACCTGCTTTCTTCTTGATTTCTCGTGTTTCCAAAGACTTTTTATCGATCTTTCCATTAGGTAGATGTGGAATTTCATCAAGTGAAATTATATACTCTGGCACCATATAGGAAGGCAGAAAATCCGATATTGCAATCTGCACTTTTGTTGCGGAAACATCTCCTTCGTAATATGCTACTAAATAATTGTTTGCGGAATCCTTTTTGCATACAACAACCGCTTCTTTTACCTCATCAACACTCATTATCTGCTTTTCGATTTCTTGTAATTCTACCCTAAAGCCCCTCACTTTTACTTGTTCGTCAACTCTTCCCAGAATTACTATTTCATTTTTTTCATTAATATATCCTGTATCACCAGTGCGATACATATTGCCACTACCAAATAAATTTTTCACAAATACTTTGTCTGTAAGTTCTTTGTTGTTAATATAACCACAGGATACACCTACACCAGATATACAGATTTCACCTACAACCCCGTGTCCACACAATCTATCTCCTCTTAGTATATAGATTCTATAATTTGTAACAGGATATCCAATTGGAACATGTTTAAAATCCATTTCACTATTCAAATGGTAAAATGTTGCTGTTATCGTAGTTTCTGTCGGTCCATACAAATTCCAAATGCGGCTCAAATCGCTGCTCTCTGTTCTAATATAGCGCTCAATCAAGTCTTCTGGTATCTTCTCTGCAACCAATCCTAGATGTTTAAAAGAATTCAGTTTCTTTTCCTCTCCATTGGCTATTGCATATTCCATCACTGCTCGGAACATAGATGGCAATATGTTAATATATGCATTTTCCATCTTTTCTATAATTTTCTCAGGTTCCTTTTTTTCATCCGAATTAATCAATCTCAGTCTTCCACCACTTAGCAATGATGAAAAAATCTCTAGTACTGACCCATCAAAAATAAATGCTGTATTTTGTACAAATATACTTTTCTCATCTAGTTTTGCTCCTTTAATATGCCAGTAAACTTGATTGACAATGTTTTTGTTATTTACTAATACCCCCTTGGGATTTCCAGTTGAACCTGATGTATAAATTAAATATGCTGGAACATCACTGCTATACTCTTCATGTGTATACGTCATTTCCTTACAACTAATTTGTTGCAAATCCAAAGTCACAATTCCAGAGTCTAAATTTCCCTCAATATCTGCATCCCTTAATATATATTTTGCACCTGAATTCTTCATCATATATTTGATTCGATCAATCGGTGCATCAATATCAATTGGCATATACGCTGCACCTGTTTTAAGCACACCCAAAACAGCCGCAATCCTTTCACATGACGTATCTGCCCATATGCCAATAATGTCCCCAACTCCACAATCTCTTTCTCTTAAATCCGTTGCAACATTATCTGCAAATTGATTGAGTTCTTCATATGTTATCATTCGATCAGCATATTCTATCGCTATATTATCTGGAAACCTTTTTACACATTTCTCAAATTGCCCAATCAAAGTTTCTTTTTCATACTGCTTCACTTCTTCACTTATTATGTCATCTACTAATTCATTTTTCTCATTAACTGATATGTAATCAATATCTTCTATCTTTTCATCACTGTAACGGAGGATATTCTGTAATAATATAACATAGTGTGATGCCATTCTTTCTATTGTTGTATTAAGGAATAAATCACTGTTGTATTCCCAATACAGAATGTATTGATCTGGATTACTGTCAACCATAAGCGTAACATCAAACTTTGAAACATCACTTTTGATTTTAACAGGAGATAGATAAATATCTCCCATTTGAATCATTTCGGTACCTCCATTCTGCAATCCGAACAATACATCAAAAATAGGATTTCTCGAATTATCTCTAGTAATCTCTAATTTTTGTACTAACTCTTCAAACTGATAATCCTGATTGTCAAATGCTTGCAAACTCTTTTTCTCTACTTCTCTCAAAACCGTTTCAAACGTATCACAACTATTTACTTTATTTCGAATTGCCACCGTATTTACGAACATTCCAATAAGGTCTTTTGCATCCGGATGTGTTCTTCCTAATACTGGAGAGCCTATGACAATATCATTTTGGCCAGTATACTTTTCCAATAAAACTACAAATGCAGCCATAAAAAACATATACTCAGTTACTTTTTTTTCCGTACAAAACAACTGTATCTCATTCTTGATATCTTTATCTAACGATATTTCAAAATTACTTCCATTGCTTGTTTTCCATGCTGGTCGAATACAGTCCGTACGTAATTCTAAGCATTCTGTAGCATCTTTGAATTCTTCAATCCAATAGGATTCCTGTTTTTCTAAATCCTGTTTCTGCTCCCATGAACTATAATTTTTATATTGAAAATTCAGTTTTGGTAAATTACTTCCTTCATACAATTTTGCCAATTCGTCAAAGAAGATATTCATAGATTCGCCATCACATATAATATGATGAATATCAAAGAGCAGATAACCAGCCCCTACTTTATCATCTTTTATAATTTTCATTCTTAATAAAGGTAATTCCCCCAAATCAAATGGCTGTACAAATTTTTGCATTTCCTCATCAATATTACAGTCATCGACTACTTCATATCCAACATTTATATCTGTCCATTCGTCTTCTACTTCTTGCACAAAATTATCTTTGTAATGTGCAAAATGCGTTCTTAATATCTCATGTCTACACACCATCTCTTTAAGAGCGTCATTTAATTTTTCGACATTAAAATCACCTTCTAATTTGTATAGCGAAGGAATATTATATGCGATGTTTCCTTTCTCCACTTCATACATGGCAAATAGTCTCATTTGAGCAGAACTCATCCTGTATTTCTTTCCCATCTCATCCTCCTAAGTCTATTCAATCAATAAATCCTATATTATTTCCTCTACTAAATCATCAAATCCATTTAATGAATCCGGAATGATTTCCTGTTTTTTTATTACTTCATAAATCTTTTCCGGTGTTCTTTCTCTAAAAACATCTGATATCTTAAGATGTACACCAAAAGCTTCATCAATTTCATTTATTAATCTTGCTGCATTTAGTGAATGCCCACCTAATTCAAAAAAGTCATCATAAAAACTTGTTTTTTCTTCCAATACCTGTGAAAATATTTTAACTAACAATTTTTCTTTGTCATCTAACTCAACTTTACTATCGTTTTCTCTTTTACTCGAAATAACATCTGGTATTGTCAGTTTTTCTATGTTAATCTTTCCGTTAGTCTTCATTGGTATTTCAGATAAAACTTCAATTCTTGATGGCACAAGATAAATAGGTAATCTTTTTTCCAATTCTTTATGAATTTCTTCTCTTCCTAATTCATCATCTTGTACATACAAACAGATTACTTTTTCTCCACCACTTATCCTTACTAAAGCAACAACCTCAGCAACCGAAAATGCATCCTTGACGATATTTTCAATTTCACTTAATTCAACACGATAACCCCTAATCTTAATTTGATTATCTATTCGCCCTTCAAATAATATATTTCCATCTTCTCGCCATCTTCCAAGATCTCCTGTTTTATACAACATTCCTTCCCCATATGGATTTTTAATAAATTTTTCTTCCGTAAGTTTAGTGTTATTTAAGTATCCTTTAGAAACTCCTGTTCCTCCTATACAAATTTCACCTAGAGAATTAATACCGCATAACTTATTTTCACTTAAAATATAAACTACCGAGTCTGCTATCGGTTCGCCAATTGGTATCTGATATTTATCCTCTGGTTGAACTTTATAATACGTTGCACAAACCGTTGTTTCTGTTGGACCATAGGTATTATAGACATCTGCTCTACTAATTAAATTCGTATAATGATTGAATCTAAGTTCGTCACCACCACTAATATAGATTTTTACATTCGGAGTCATATTCAAAAGATTTATTTCATTAAGAACTAATGGTGAACAGCTTATAATATCAACATAATGCTTTGTCACATAATTACTAAGTTCTTTAAAATCTAGTCCATCCTCTTTTGGATATATCACTACTGTTCCACCAGCAACCAACGCAGGAAATACTTCTTCTACAAAAACATCAAATGTGTATGTACCTTGCTGAAGTATTTTTGTTTCAACATTTACATCAAATTCTTTTGTAAAAGATTGAATATAGGCGTATATATTGGACTGAGTCACCATAACTCCTTTCGGTTTTCCAGTTGTTCCAGAAGTGTATAAAACATATGCCAATGCGCCACCATTTTTTACATACCCATAATATTCACCTTCCTCTTCAAGTAATGACGTAATATTAATTGTCTCATAATCACTTACTTTGCTCTCAACATTACAAACGATTGCTTTTGGCTTGCAATCTTCTAATATTTCTTTTTTACGAGACTCTGGATAATTTGGATCAATTGGTACATATGTTGCACCCATTCGCCAAATTCCCAAAATGGCAACTATCATTTCTATGGAGTTATGCATTTCAAGAGCCACAATATCATTCTCAAAGATTCCTTGTTTGCTCAAGTTTTTTGCAACATATCCTGACAATCTGCATAATTCTGAATATGTAAGGCTTTGTTCACCACATTCCAAAGCGTTTTTCTTTCCATGTTTGCCTGCTCTTTCTAAGAAGCAATCCCAAAATACGGTATCCTCCCTAGTAAATGCATTTTTACTATTAAATTCTTGCAAAATAAGTGTTTTTTCTTTGGTTGTAATACCTTCTAATAACCTTTCTTCTAGCATAGAATTTCCACAAATTTGTTCTATCAACACATTAAATCTGTCTCTTATCAATTCAATTTGGGATAAGTCATATAAGTTTGCGTTATACATAATGTCTAAATGCAACGTATTTGACACTTCAGCTGTCAATGTCAAATCATAGTTTGTTTCCTCTTTTACTCTCTTTAATGAGGTCATAAAATTCACTGTTTTATTCTCTACATTATCTGCTGCAATATAGAAGTTTTCAAAAACAACTATGGTTTTAATCAACTGCTCTTTATATTCTGTTATTTTTTGAATTTCCGCCAAAGAACAATTGCTATGTTCCATAGAACTAATCCCTTGTATTTGCATGTTTCTTAATGCATCTTGTATATTACCGTCCAGATTACTTTTTACCCTGACTGGTATCGTATTGATATACAATCCTACGACATCATCCGCTCTATCTATCGCTTCTCTTCCAGAAACCACTTTTCCAAATACAGCATCATTTGAACCGCTATAACTTTGTAGCACTTTACCCCATACATATTCAACTACCGTGTTTATTGTGGCTTCACTTTCTGCTGCAACTATCTTGAGCTTTTCATAAAGTGCTTCTGATGTACTCCATTCAATATTTTCACTTGAGATAGTATTCGCATCAGAGTTATTCTTGTAAGCTATCGTATTTGCTCCTTCAAAATCCCCTAGTAACATCTCCCAATACTCTCGATCTACTTTATGAATTCCTTGCTCGTACAGTTTTACATACTGATTAAAAACCCCTTTTCCTTCTTGATGTATTTCAGTCATTGGATTGTTGTAAATGTCTGTTAAATCTTTCAACATGACACCTGTACTCCAACCATCAATAAGAATATGATGATATGTCATGACCATTATGTAATGGTCATTCCCAAGTCGAAAAACTTTGAATCGTACTAACGATTCTTTATCAAACGAAAAACCTTTTTCCTTATCTTTTTCCTTATCTTTCTCAATTATCTCTGAAATAGTTTTCCTATTAGATACAACATCAAAATATGTAAAGTCGAATTTAGAATCTTTCATTATAATCTGGTACGGCTTGCTTAATTTCTCATATACCACATGGGTTCTTAATACTTCATGTCTATTAAACAATTTTGAAAGTGTTTGTTTTAACCTCTCAATATCAATTTCCACATTAAATTCAAACATAGCTTGAATCGTATAATCATTATTTTTTTCATTCAAAGATTCATAAAGCATTCCTTCTTGCAATGGCGTAAGCGGATAAATCTGCTCTATATGAATATCCTCTGTATCAGCAATTTCCTGCACGATTGCAAAATCCTTATGAGACATTCCTGGACACCCTAAGTCCATCGGTGTAACAATTGTTTTGTGTTTATTTGTACAAAAGTCTACTAAATCAATTAGTTCATTTTGGAATATATCTATTAATCTTCTTACCTTCAATGAATCTGCTAAACGTTCAACACAAGTAAATACAATCTCCAACTTATTATCCGTAATCACACCATCTAACGAAATTGGAGACCCGAAAATATTCTCCCATGCCATAGGCTCTGCGTATTTTAATTTAGAATTATTAAAGTACTGTTTACTGTTTTCAGTAGCAGACATATTTCCCTGATAATTAAAATTCACAAGTGGAAGACATTCTTTATCGCTTTCCAATTTCCCACTGTATTTCAAGACGCTATAATCATTCCCATGATTTGGAACTCTATACATAGTCTCTTTAACCGTTACTA
>NZ_JAVBNS010000227.1:0-18699 GCF_031551385.1 Anaerosporobacter sp. | reverse complement strand
AAAACAAATTTTAAATATGAAAATCCTTATAGGTACTTGCGAAAATCCTAAATTACGAAAGGAGCCATGCCCTCTCTACGCATGGATATAGTGATGAATAAATTAATTGATTTACAAAACATAACAAAAGCATATGGCGATAATATCGTTCTTGACGATTTGAATCTCTATATTAAGGAAAATGAATTCCTTACTCTACTTGGTCCAAGTGGTTGCGGTAAAACAACAACATTACGTATTATCGGTGGATTTGAAAACCCTGATAGTGGCAATGTAATCTTTGATAACAAAAACATTACGAAACTACCACCAAACCAAAGACAGTTAAACACCGTATTTCAAAAATACGCATTATTTACACACATGACAATTGCTGAAAACATCGCATTTGGTCTTAAAATAAAAAAGAAAAGTAAAAGCTATATTGATGATAAAATTAAATATGCACTAAAACTCGTTAATCTTGATGGGTATGAAAACCGTAAACCTGACTCATTATCAGGTGGACAACAGCAACGTATTGCTATCGCTCGTGCTATTGTTAACGAACCAAAAGTTCTCCTTCTTGATGAGCCTCTTGGTGCTCTTGACTTAAAACTTCGTCAAGACATGCAATATGAATTAATTCGTCTCAAAAATGAATTAGGAATTACATTTATCTATGTAACTCACGACCAAGAAGAAGCTCTTACAATGTCTGATACCATCGTTGTTATGAATCAAGGTTACATTCAACAGATTGGTACTCCTGAAGATATCTATAATGAGCCAAAGAATGCTTTCGTTGCTGACTTTATCGGAGAAAGTAATATCCTTGCGGCAACAATGGTTCAAGATAAATTAGTTAATATTCTTGGAGCAAACTTCGAATGTGTCGATGTTGGCTTTGGAAAAAATACACCTGTTGACGTTGTGATTCGTCCTGAGGATATCGACTTAGTTGCTCCTGAGCAAGGAACTATTACAGGCCGTGTAACATCATTAATCTTCAAAGGTGTTCATTATGAGATGGAAGTGATGGCTAATGGTCATGAATGGCTTGTTCATAGTACAGATTTATCACCTGTTGGAAGTGAAGTTGGTATTCACGTTGACCCATTTGACATTCAGATTATGAATAAACCAGAATCTGATGATGAAGAGGCGGTGATTCTCGATGAATAAGAAGAAATTGCTTGCTACCCCATATATTCTCTGGATGGCAGCATTCATTATTATTCCACTTATTCTTGTTGTATATTATGGATTAACAAATGCCTCTGGTAGTTTTACATTCAATAATGTAAAAAACATCGCAAATCACGATAATATCAAAGCTCTTTTACTTTCCCTAGAGCTTTCCCTTATCAGTACAATCATCTGCCTTGTTCTTGCCTATCCACTTGCAATGATTCTATCTAAGATGCAGATGAATAGTAATAGTTTTATCGTACTCATCTTCATTCTTCCAATGTGGATGAACTTTTTACTGCGTACTCTTGCTTGGCAAACACTACTTGAAAAAAACGGTGTCATTAATACATTGCTTGGTTACCTTGGAATTCCTGGAATTGATATTATTAACACCCCAAGTGCAATTATCCTTGGTATGGTTTATAACTTCCTTCCCTTCATGGTATTGCCAATCTATAATACATTAATAAAATTAGATCAAAATGTTATTAACGCCGCAAGAGACCTTGGCGCAAATAGCACACAAACATTTACAAAGATTATCTTTCCTCTTAGCTTACCAGGGGTTGTTAGTGGTATTACCATGGTATTCGTTCCAGCGTTAACTACTTTCGTAATCTCTGATATCCTAGGCGGTGGCAAGATTCTCTTAATTGGAAATATTATCGAACAAGATTTTCGTTCCAGCCGCTGGAATGTAGGTTCAGGCCTATCGCTTGTCCTTATGGTATTCATCCTATTAAGTATGGCTATTCTTGCAAAATATGATAAAGATTCGGAGGGTACGAATCTATGGTAAAGAAATTATCACAAAAATTATATATTGGACTAATCTTTCTATTCCTCTATGCACCGATTATGGTTTTAATTGTACTTTCCTTTAACAAATCCAAATCACGTGCAAAATGGGGTGGATTCACATTACAATGGTATCAAGAGCTGTTTGCGAATCAACAAATTATGAATGCGCTTTATACAACGCTAGTACTTGCCCTTGTTTCAGCTTTAATTGCTACAATAATCGGTACTGCTGCTTCTATTGCTATGAACAGCATGAAACGTACCCCTCGAACGATATTAATGGGAATTACGAATATTCCAATGCTGAATGCCGATATCGTTACTGGTATCTCTTTAATGCTTATCTTCGTAGCAATTAACTATACACTTGGATTTACCAGCGTATTGATTGCGCACATTACGTTCAATATACCTTATGTTATCCTTAGCGTTATGCCAAAATTAAAGCAGACAAACAAAAGCACTTACGAAGCAGCACTTGACCTTGGTGCTTCCCACGCATATGCATTTCGTACCGTTATCCTTCCAGATATCTTCCCTGGAATTATGTCTGGTTTCCTATTAGCATTTACGATGTCACTGGATGACTTTGTAATTACGCATTTTACAAAAGGGCCGGGAGTTAACACGTTATCCACTAAGATTTATACAGAAGTTCGTAAAGGGATTAAGCCTGAAATGTATGCATTATCTACATTACTTTTCATCTCTGTTCTTACTTTATTAATCTTAATTAACCGTACTCCTTCTGAGGAATCACTAGAGAAAAAGAAACTAAAAAAAGTTTCTAATCCTAAATTACGTTTCCTTAAGCCTGCCTTTGCTCTTATCGTTGTTGTCGCTTTAGTAGTTGGCTCAATTGTAGGTATGAATTCTACCTCTGGCCCAAATACTCTTAATGTATACAACTGGGGCGAATATATTGACCCTGACGTTATCACGATGTTTGAAGAAGAAACAGGAATTAAAGTAATCTATGATGAATTCGAGATGAATGAAGAGATGTTTCCAAAAGTGGAAACTGGCGCTGTCAAATATGATGTTGTCTGCCCTTCCGATTATATGATTCAACGTATGATTGAAGCTGACCTACTTGCTGAAATTAACTTTGATAACATTCCTAACATTCAATATATTGGCAAGGATTATCTACAAAGTGCCGAGTCTTATGACCCAGGCAATCTGTACTCCGTTCCATATTGCTGGGGTACGGTAGGTATTCTATATAATAAGACAATGGTTGATGAACCGATTGATTCTTGGAGTTCTATTTTTGATGAAAAATACAAGAACAACATTCTAATGATTAACAGTGTCCGTGATGCAATGGGTATTTCCCTAAAATATCTTGGCTACTCACTTAATTCAACTGACAAAACAGAACTCGAAGAAGCTACGAAACTTCTAATCGCACAAAAACCACTTGTTCAATCCTATGTAGTTGACCAAGTTCGTGATAAAATGATTGGTAACAATGCTGCGATTGGTATTATCTATTCTGGTGAGGCAATCTATACGAAACGTGAAAACCCCGACCTTGAATATGTCGTACCTAAAGAAGGTTCAAACATCTGGATTGATGGTTGGGTAATTCCTAAGAACAGCGAAAACAAAGAGAATGCGGAGAAGTTTATCAACTTCCTATGCCGTCCTGACATCGCACTGCTAAACTTTGAATATATCACCTATTCAACACCGAATACGGCTGCTAGGGACTTAATTGAAGATGATGATATTCGTAATAGTACAATCGCCTTCCCTGACAGTGAAACAATCAATAATTGTGAAACATTCCAGTATCTTGGTGATGATATGACTGCTTATTATGATGATAAGTGGCGTGAGGTATTGTCGAAGTAAGGTTTTTAGCATTTCTTGATTTTAGATAAAACCTTTATAAAACATAAGCCACATAGATAGAATAATTTTTAATTCTAGTCTATGTGGCTTATATTATTGTACATTATATCAAACGACCTTCTTCAACGTACTTATTAGACACTCGAAAACATATATTTTGACTTTACCAGTCGCTCGCCCGTTCATAAAATATGGCTTCAACTCCCTCTTCTCCATTTCTTGCATGAATTGTAAGTTTTGTTTCTTTTTCTTCATCTAGGTACACTCTTATTATCAATATTTCTCCTCCTAGAAGAGGATGATTCTCCTCTTCTACTTCGTACACATATCCCGCTTTATTCAATATCTCTATCACAGATTCCTTATACATAGTAAGCTTAATCCCCAAGAATGAATAACCTGGTACTTCTGTCGAAAAATTAATACTTTGAACCTTGTCCTTATAAAAATAAACACTAAATATATCATAATCGTATTCCTTATACCCACTATATTCCTCATATACAGTATTGTCTGATTCTTCCAAACGTTCTATCTCTAATCCCGTCTTATCTAAAAACTCTTGCTTATCACAATCAATATAATCATACAAATCTATAATTCCTTCTTCAGCCTCTTCGGTTTCCTCCACTACTTCCTCTATCTCTTCTTCAATTCCTACTGGTTGCTTCTCTTTAACCATATCTTCATCTTCTTTTTTAGAATCACACGCATTTCCCGCCAATACCAAGCATAATAGAAATGCAAGTAATAGATTTTTTTTCATCAACACTACTCCTCTACAAACACATTTACCCTATTCTCCTTAGAGTGGATGATTGTAAACTTCATACTCAGGTATATGCTTTACACGCTTCAATTCAAGATACATCTCTAGAATATCAACGTTTTGCATCAAAACTGCATCGCACTTTCCTCCCCACAACACTTAATCCCAACGCAACAAAGAAAGTTAATACATTCCCAATCAATTCCGTAGTCGAATCTGCTTTCTGTATTCCAACATATAATTCAGAATGTAAAACCTCGTTATCCGTTTCCTCACCTTTTTTCGCTGTCTCATCAGAAGCATTCCCATTAATTGAATCTTCTCCTCCATAGATTTCTTCCCCATCGGAAATCAATCCCTGTTCTAGCATATATTCATAGGCTTTTTTATCAAGTTCGTCATAAAGTTCATTCATTAATTCCTCATCTGCACTACTACTCAAACTAGCTTTTTCCTCATCTACTACAACACTCTCCATACTATCTCCAGCGATTAGAATGGGTAGCTGTCCTGCCCCATAGGAAATCAAGGTTAGTACAAGGGCAATACCAATACTCCTCTTCCAGTTCCATCTCATGTGATAACCTATGATAAATGCAACAATTGCGATGCAAACCATTGGTACAACTAATACAAGTGCCGTAAATAACTTTAGATTCTCTATACAGAACGTAACTGCAAGGTAATTTACAAGTAACAAAACACTCGCAGTTATCACCATAGTTACTACTACAAACAAACATTTCTTCTTATTCTTCATCGTAAATCCATCCTTTCAAACTTTCGTGCAGTAATTCCTACACAAACCATCGTGACAAGTAAATATAATAGACATAGCCCACCTGCTATAAGTGGACTAATCATTCCATAATCAAGCAGATTCCCCACATAAGCTGGTACTAAATATTGAACAATAGGGAAAAACTGCATAATCAGTAGCAAGGTTGATGTGCCTACCGCAAGCATAAAGCAAATTCCTGTTTTAAAGCGAAGGGAGCAAAGAAACAGAATTCCCACTGTCACCAAGGTATCCATAAGAGTAAATAAACCACTCATAATAAATCTCCCAACGCCATATGCCTGTATTGCCTCAGAAATCCATTCTCCCGTTCCATACGAAGTATGAACAACAAATCCATAATAGCAACACAGCGCAAATACAAGATACACCACATAGCAAAGCATCATATACAAGAACAAAACAATAACCTTTGCGTATACAAGCTTTGTTCTTGAACATTGCCGTAAAACAGCCATCTTGATTTGCCCTTTATCGATTTCAGAGGAAAACGAATTGACAACAACAAGAGAAAACAACACTTGAAAAAGCCCAGTCATACCAAGTAGACTCCATTGTCCAAATGCAAAATCCATAGCTCCTGATGGTGTCATCTGCAAAAGTGGAGCATCTGTCAACACAGAATACGTATAGAATATAGGGATGAATAGTACCGCTAACACAATGAATGAAAGTGGTTTTTTCAGCAACTTCTTAAATTCAACCTTTACAATCGAATACAAATGCATTCCAATATCCTCCTAATCCTTAATATCATTTTTCCCAAAAATTACACAGGAAACGCCAAGAAACAGCACAAGATAGCTCACATATAAACAAGCATAGGGTAGCGTGTTTCTTATCATCTCTACATTCTCTAACACAACTCCCGGCATATTATATGGTATTAGTAATTTTACTTTCTCTATAAAATCTGTATACAAGCTTGCAAACCAAACGATATAAGACATTGCGAAACATGGAAATGTTTTTATCTTTGTTCCAAGTAAAAATGTAGTTGCTATCGCTGTAGCTATGCCAAGTATCATAAACCCAACATATCTCATGTGTACTGCTATTAATCCATCATAGAGAACTCCACTTGCAAATTTTGTATTCCTTACAAAAACAGCATAGATAAGCAATGACCAAAGTAGTGATAAGATAATTACTCCATACACAAGTATTAGCAAGGCAACAAACTTTGCTATTAAAATCTTGCGTCTATTACAAATTCGAATAATCTCTGACTTTATCTGTCCATTCTCCAGTTCACCAGCCAATGAAAATGCTGCCAAAATGATGATGACAAGAAAGATAATATACTTACTCTGTTCTAGCATATCAACTGCAAATCCCATTCCCGACAAAGACATTTCCACAGCATTAACACCACTACTGCCATCCGAAACAAAAAAAGATAACCCCATCGACATTCCTACCCCAAATAAAATAGCTGGAATGAGAAACAGTAACAGAAGTAATGATAATTTTTTATGATACAATTTCGCAAGTTCAACTTTTACAACAGCTAAAAATGACATCACAACCTCCTTTATGCAAACAATGTTTCTAGTGGTCTATCCTCACGGAGAATTTCACAAATAGTAAATCCATTTTCCTGTAGATACCGAAGTACCAAATCAAGTGTCTTTTCTCCGTGGGAAAGAATGAGCTGATTCTCGCTTTTTTCATATACTTCACAACACTTTGCATGCAATTCACTTAGCATTTTTGTTGGAATCGGTCTGTCTGTAATAATACGATACTCCTTATTCTGACGAGCCAAATCCTCATATGTTCCAAAATATTTTACATGACCATCTTCAATAACAATTAAATCCTCTGATAATTCCTCAACCTCTGCAAGTTGATGACTAGAGAAAATAATAGAAGCCTGCTTCTTTCTACAAAGCTCCGTTAGTTTTTCTTTAACAAGCTCTATTCCCAATGGATCAAGCCCAACAAATGGTTCATCTAAAATCAACAGTTTTGGCTCATTCATTAACGCTTGTGCCAACGCTAACCGTTGCTTCATACCAAAGGAAAACCCTTTTACCTTCTCCTTAACGTTTTTCTCCAATCCTACAAACTCCAATAGTTCCATGATGTCTTTCTTCATATGCCTGTTGTCCCTATGAGGTGTCGCCATCATTAGAATTTTCAGATTATCAAGGGCTGTCATATCTTCAAAAAATGCCGTATCTACTAATACACCAATACGATTCATAGCATAAGTATCCCTTATGCTAAGTTTTTTTCCTTCAAAATACACTTCGCCCGAATGTTGCAACAATCCAAGAATTGATTTAATCATTGTTGTTTTTCCAGAACCATTCTTTCCAAGCAACCCAATAATCTCTCCTTGCTTTACTTCAAAATTAATATCCTTCAATACTTCATGACGTCCAAACGCCTTTTGTAAATGCTTAACTTCCAATATATTTTGTGATGACATCTCCTTCTCCTCCATTCCATTATCCGATATACAACATTTTATAGGATTGCAAAAGCATGCCAAGTGCAACAATCCATATGTCTGTTGAAGGGCGCAAGCCTCAAATAAGCTTTACAGCCATATTATAATTTCACTTTTCCCAAATAAAAATAGGACTTCTGAGCATATAACTTACCCAAAAGTCCTATTTACAATCCTATACGGAACTACTATCAATCAGTCCAAGTTCAACCCCTTTTAAGACAGCTCCAATCCTTGATCGTACATTCAATTTTCTTAATATAACCGTAATGTGGTTTGCCACTGTTTTCTCTGATATGCAAAGCGCCGTTGCTATTTCCTTCCTTGTCAAATCATCTCCCAAAAGTTTTAACACCTTGGCTTCCGTATCGGTTAGTTTTTCTTCAAAATAATTATCTGTCGGAAAAACAGTTGCTGATTCCAAACAAACCTTACGAATTGTAGAGGCAAGCGACTCAATTGGCTCTTCCTTTGATGCAAATGCATCTGCCTTACTGTTTTTCGCTAACTGCCCCATATTATATCCTGACATAAGAACGATCTTTATTTCTGGAAATTGGCTTTTAATTTCTTCTGTCATCTTGATACCATTATGTATTCCCATACGAATATCCATCAGTATTACATCTGGCGTATGTTTCGACAACTTATCTATCACCTGTTCAGGAACTGTTACTACCTCTGTCACCTGAAAGTCCTGCTGTTCCTTTAATTCCATTGCTAAACCTGTTGCTACCATGGAATGGTCATCTACCACCATCAACTTTATTCTATGTGTCAATTTTCTAATCCCCCTATTTTCGGAAAGTAAATGGTATAACTTGTGCCACTATGAGAGTTGGATTCAAAATTCATCTTTCCTTGCAAGCTTGCAATCTGCCTTTTCACTGTATACAATCCCATGTGTGGCGACTTTAATAAATCACCATTTTGAGGAATCCCAAAGCCATTCCCATTATCTTGTATCTGGACGCAATAGCCATTCTCATCCTCACTAAGCGTAAGATGGATCTTTGTTCCACCAGAATGTTTTACCGCATTTGTCACTAATTCCTTCGCTACGCGATAGAAGGTAAGCGCAAACTGTTTCGGCAAAATGCCTTCTGTCAACATATACTGAAACGTTACTTTAATCGTTGGATTATTCTTTTCTAACTCCTCAACAAAACTGTACAAACTTTGCTCTAATCCTAGATCCTCCACCATCGTAGGATACAACGTATGACTTACTTGTCGTATCTGCGAAATAAGACTTTGCAAAGCTGTTTTCATATCCTGATACCGTCCTGTTTGGTCAGACTGCACTTGTCTATAAAATGCAATCAATGATTGAAGAACTTCATCATGCAAATACGAGGACAATTCCTGCTTTTCCTTATCGATCTCTTCAATCAATCTCCACTCATATGTCTGCGCCTCTATACTCTGTCTTGGTGTGAAAAACATTTTTATCCACAGTAACATCGGACATGCCAGCAATACATCAACAGCAAGCAATAACCACAGCGAACAATTTGCATAAGTAAAGAGCAATGCATCGATACATCCAAAGTACAATGGCGTTAGAATAAAGTAACCGACTTTTAGTCGAATATCAGAAAGGGCAAATTCTCTATGTAGCAACATGAATATCATGGAAATACTTATTCCCGAAAATAGTAACAATGACAAAGAGGAATCCACTGTTTCCGAAGCTGTCATTGCGACTTCCATAACCATTTCCTTTTGCGGTTGCCCTGTCTGCACCACATAGACATTCGGAAGCGCATAAGCAATCAGAAACAAAACTCCACCAATACCAATCCCTAACAGAAGTATCTTACTCTGCTTTCTCGCATAGGAATTGCTACTCTTATAATTTACACTCATAACAATTATGCACAGCAAAGCTGATAATAGAATGCTACTCTTGACGCTTTCTTCTGCTATTATATAGATCCATACATTTTCTAATGGAAAAAACGAGAGGATTTGAGCTACTGTAGCAATTATCGTAACTATCATTAATACTATCTGCAATACTTGAAACAGCTTTTTCTTCACAAGTAAAGTCATATACCCAACAACCCAAAACAGAAGCACAGCACTTGCTAATATTAGAACAGAACGAAGAAATCGAATAGAGACTTCACCCAACTGATTACACGGTGCAAGTGCAATTGCTACACCAAGCAATAGCACATAGACTGCGAACAATTTTCCTGTCTTATATTGATATAATTGCAAAAATGAAAAGCACGATACCCCTAACAGTACGATTCCTATTAGCAAGAATACCAAGCTATCTACTGGTACTACTGTTACAATTCCCAGCTGTTGATACGATTGAAACATTCGAAAATCAACTAGCAAGAGGCATATGAGTAGAGTAAGAAAAGCAAGAACTATTATGAATCTATGCTTTTTAAATGAACTATTCTTTTTTTGTTCTTGCCTATTCTTACTACTCATATAAAGTCCCTCAATTCTTGTTATATTAATTATTTTTCCATCTATTCCAAGTAGGTACAATTTGTACCCTACTTGAAACACTTGCACTAGATGCTACAATATTCCAAACTTATTACTTATACGCTTCCAACGTATCTAACAAAATATTTTGAATTCTCTCCCTCACATATTCTGGCTCAATTACCGTTGCATATTTTCCATAAGACAGAATCATTCCATATGCCCAGTCATCAAGAACACAGCTTAACGTTACTATAAAGTCACCATTCTCCTGTTTTACGATACGTTCAACATCAAAATTGTCGTAGACACGATATCCCTGCGACTGCGCGATTCGTAGTGTCACTATTTCACATACTTCTCTAACTTCTTCAATCTGTTCATGCTCATTCCCATTCGCTACAGAAGCTTCCTCCATCTCTTCTCCTTCAAGAAGAAGAATCCTTTGACTATATTCCTGTTCAAACGATTCTTCCAAAACAACAGCATCATGCATACGGTTTAGCTTAAAAACACGCAATCCCTCTTTCACCACGCAATAGGCTCTCAAGTACCATGTGTACTCCTTAAACCATAACTGTAATGGTTCAACGACACGATTCGTAATTTCTCCACTTCGATTATAGTATTCAAATTGAACTCTTTTTCGATGAATAATTGCTTGTTTAAGACTTACATATAACTCTTGCCTTTGATTACTCCAATCTGAGAAGTCAATCGCAAGCCATTTCGGTTGTCCCATCTGAAACACGCTGCTTAACTTAGACAACGTAGCCTCGGAACTTCCCCTCTCAACTTCCCTCAGACTCTCTAAGGCAGCAAGAATCTCTCTCTGCTCTTCCTCTGAAACGATACTCTTATCAAAGATAAAGTTATCTAACAGACAAATACCACCATAACGCCCCTTCTTCGCATAAACAGGCACACCAGCCAGACTCAACGCATCAATGTCTCTATAAATCGTACGCACAGAAACCTCAAACCGCTTTGCAAGTTCCTTCGCCGTAACATTTCGTCTCTGCAGTAATATGTATAAAATCTCAAACAAGCGGTTCATATTATTTCCTTTCTTGATACTCCTTTTGAGGATTATCATTGCATGATTTGAGGGGCAAAAGGTTCAATATAATATCACCAATGAATACTTGGTAATATTTATTCATTCTTCAATTTACCTGTACTTGTGTATCAATAAATGATGTTATGCAAAACTTAGTTCCCTATTCTCGCTTATTCGCTAGTGTACTCTAATAAAAAAACGATAGCGAAGCATCTATAGCACTTCTTAGTGTGTACATTCGTAACCTAGGAAGGCGAGGCATGGACGCCGAGCCAACCTGAGCTGAGGCAGGATGCCGAATCGAAGGTGTTTCCGTGACTTTTCAACATTCTGCCTGTACACACTTAGAAGTCCTTAGATGTGTAGCGTGTTTTGTATTAGAGTACACTAACGAAGAAGTGATTAATATGTATACCGTTTTGCATTGAAAACCCCCAATACACAAGTACCTCAATTACCTTCAAATGAATAAATATTTCCTAGTATTCATCTGAAAGAGCTAATAAACCTTTTGCCCCTCAAATCGCACACCTACTAATTGCTCTACCTAGTCTTTTTATTCCTTCTTCTATCATAGTAGCATCCGAATTCGTATAATTCAATCGCAATGTATTTACTTCGCCTTCTTCTGTATAGAATGGATTCCCTGGTACAAACGCAACATTTTCTTTCAATGCCATCTCAAAAAGCACAGCACTCGACATACCTTTTGGTAACTCTGCCCACATAAACATGCCACCTTTTGGTATTGTTACTTTCACTTCCTTTGGAAAATACTTCTCTGTTGCAAGCAACATTGCATCACTCTGCTGCTTATACAGCTTGCGAATCGCATCAATATGTTTTCCCAAATCATTATGTATCAGATAATCATAAATTAAATATTGGGAAAAAATATTACTATGCAAATCCGATGCCTGCTTCGCTACGATTACTTGCTTTAATATCTCAGCATTTTTCGTACAGATCCATCCCAAACGAAGACCGGGTGTTATTATCTTTGAAATAGAACCAAACAATACACTATTCACAAGCTTCTCCGCTCCGATATATGGTAACGACTCTTGCTCAAAAGCTAAATCACTATAAGGGTCATCTTCAATAAGTACGGTATGATACCGCTCAAGAAGTGCACACAATTTTTCTCTCTTCTCTTTCGAATAGGTAAGACCTGTAGGATTCTGAAAATTAGGAACTGTATACAGTAATTTCACCTCATTGTTTTCAAGCGTTTCCTCCAACAGTTCTAAATCAATCCCATCTTCTAATAATGGTATTGCTAAAAATTCTGGCTCATATAGGGAAAATGCTTGAATCGCTCCAAGATATCCCGGCTTCTCTATACATACTTTGTCTCCCTTATTAATAAGAATTTTCCCCATCAAATCAAGCCCTTGTTGAGAGCCTGTTGTAATAATAATATCATCTGCATCTACTGACAAATGGTATTGCTCCTTATATCGATTCGCAATCCACTCACGTAACGGACGAAACCCTTCTGTCGTTGAATACTGAAATACCTTATCACCATACTGTTCTACAATTCGATTCATAGACTCCTTTAACTCTTCCTTAGGAAACGAAATCGGATTAGGTAAACCACCCGCAAACGAAATCGTCTCTGGATTTTCTGTCACCTTTAATATCTCACGGATAAACGATGGTTTCGTATTACGCATACGGTCGGATATGATGGAATAGTCCTCCGAATAATTTGTTGTAGCTTCTCTTTTCATATTGGATTTCCCCTTTCTTATTACAATTTTCCCAATTATAGCATTGTAATTGTTCGGCTTCAACATTATAATTGTATGCAAGACAATTCAGTATATTGTTCGAACAACTACTAAATACATATCTTATTTATTTGTTCGATACATTTCCTGTACTTGTGTATCAACAACATAAATATGCAAAACTTCGTAACCTATCCTTGCTTATTCGCTACTGTACTATAGCTAAAAAACAATAGCGAAACACCTATAGTACTTCTTAGCGTGTACATTCGTAACCTAGGAAGGTGAGGCATGGACGCCGAGCCAGCCTGAGCTGAGGCAGGATGCCGAATCGAGGGCGTTTCCGTAACTTTTCAGCATTCTACTCGTACACACTTAGAAGTACTTAGGTATGTAGCGTGTTTTGTGCTATCGTACAGTAGCGAATAAGCTATGAAAATATGTAAAGTTTTGCATTGTAAGCCAAACATACGCAAGTACACAACGAATAAATTACGAAAGGAGACTACACATGCCTGTTAATTCATTTGACGACTATCCTATGAGTTGGAAACCAACTCTATCAAAAACCAAACAGCCAATCTACCAAGCATTAGTAGCCCAGTTAGAAGCAGATATCAAAGATGGTACTCTACAGCCCGGAACAATGTTGCCACCTCAGCGTGAACTTGCCGATTACCTCGATATCAATCTCAGCACAATATCAAGAGCGTTCAAACTATGTGAGCAAAAAGGTCTGTTATCTGCTTCCGTTGGTAGAGGAACCTTCGTATCTTCTGGCGTTCGAAGTAACTCAATTTTACTTAATGGGATTAACGATATGCCTACAAACGAATCTATTATTGAGATGGGAGCAATCCTTCCAACACAGGAAGAAGGCGAAATCATCACTTCCTATATGCAGACACTATTAAAAGAACCTAACTCTTATCAACATCTAAATTACAGTGCGCCTATGGGGTCTGCTTTTCAGCAAGAATGCGCCAGAGAATGGTTACAAAAAAGTCTATGCCAAGTAGAGTCTGAGCAAATCGTATTTACAAATGGATCACAAAATGCCTTATGTAGTATTCTCTCCTCTTTCTTTCATACAGGAGACAAAATTGCTACAACTTCCCTTGTCTATCCTGGTATAAAAACAGTTGCTATGATGCTTGGTATTCAACTCGTGCCAATTCCACTTACTATGGATACATTTACAATCCATGATTTGAGAAATCTATATAAAACAGAGAATATTAAAGGGTTATACCTTATACCCGACTATCATAATCCAACCACGAACACAATGTCACTTGCTCTGCGAGAAGAAATAGCTTCCTTTGCAAAGGAAAAGAATATCCTAATCATAGAAGATGCCATTAACACCTTACTTAAAGAAGATTCCTCTATTCTTCCACCAATACAAGCCTTTGCACCTA
Source organism: Anaerosporobacter sp. (assembly GCF_031551385.1). Classification (GTDB taxonomy): domain Bacteria; phylum Bacillota; class Clostridia; order Lachnospirales; family Lachnospiraceae; genus Anaerosporobacter. The sequence goes on along the minus strand of NZ_JAVBNS010000227.1, from coordinate 4,171 downwards.
AGCATACGATTTATATAATGAGTTTATCCAAAACGATTTCTCCTGGTCTTAGAATTGCTATCGTTGCAGCACCAAAACAATATTGCAAAAAGCTTGCTGTAGCTATCTACAACAACACCATTGCCGTCTCATCACTTATGGTGGAATGTTCAGCGAGATTGATTCATTCTGGACTTGCAGAAACGATACGCATAAAGCGTAGAGAAGAAATCGTCAAAAGAAATGAATTAGCTGATACTTTGCTTGCTGGCTTTATTACCCCATGTGAAAAGGAATGTAATCTTCGATTTCTAAGTCTTCCCGAGTATTTCACAGGAACAAGTTTTGAACTATGTGCAAGACAGGCTGGTGTCCAAGTCTATGCTGCAGAACGTTTTGCCATTGGCAACTGCCATGTTCCACCTGCCGTTCGAATCGCAATTACTAGTCCGAAATCGATTGCAGAGTGTAGAGATGGACTTTTGCGACTTCAAGCACTTCTTAACCGTACGAATGATTTTACCTATCTATAAAACAATAAAGGTCTGTTACACGAACATTTCCCATAACAATTAGGAAACTCTCATGTAACAGACCTTTATTTATGCATATTCCTACACACATACTAGCGATACAACTCTAGAAAGTCACAAAGACCATTTCTATTATTGTACATTATACTCTTCTATCATAGTATTCACAGCAGTATAGATTACGTCTACTAAATCTTTTTTTGTATACGTTTTTTCTGCATTTTTAGATACCCAGCCATTAACTTCTTCTGTGAAATACACTATTGTATCATACTCTTTACTTGCAACTACAGCATTTTCCTTGTTCGTATTAACATTTGCAAAGAATACAACTTCACCATTTAATGCGTAAGCACCTGCATTTAGTAATTCAGAACCTGAAGGTACAACTTCCTCCTTCGTAGTAATGAATTCACCAACTTGTTTTTTTGTAATGGCTTTGATATTGCATGTTTCTTTCTTTGTTACTTTAGTTTCAACTTTAACTGCTGTTTTTGCTTCGTTTTTCTTGTCTGTACTTGCTAAAGCAACATTCACCATTTTCTTCTTGTTGAGAGACTTTTTCAACTGTCTTTTGTTCATACTTCACTTTCCTCCCAGTGACCATTCAGTCAACATTTGTCTTTCGTTGATACGTTATCAACTTCACAATATTTATTATGTGGTGTGCATTTACATAACAATATACTATATTAGCATATGTTGTTAATATTTGTCCACATAATTTTGTGCTTTGACATCTCGGAGATAACGTGAAGTTAAAAACGCATCTCTGGATAATAACATGATAGTCCCAATTTACACATTGTGCGACTCTCTTCTGGTAATTGCATACGCTTTAGATATTCCTCTTGTGACTTACAACTCTGTGCAATCTCAATATTCTGCTTTACATAGCGAATATCATTACAAACATTTTTCCATTCATCAGTACGTCCAACAATTTTGCATGCCGCAATATTCATCTTAATAAAACGATAGATGGAACATAATCCACATGCGTATTCATGAAATGCCTTTGTATAGATGATATCGTTCAACTCAACTCGATGTCTCTTTTGAAAATCATCATCTTTAATTTTAATTTGACTTGATGCATTAATTAAGCTTCCGCAAATGGAACATGACTCCGTTCTGTGCATTCCCAAACAATTCGCATCGGAAAACATACAACCGTTACGCATCATGAAAACTTCATATTCTACCTCTTGCACTTCATTTACAATCATTTCAATCTCATCAACAGACATATCTCTTGGAATAATAATCCGCTTAGCACCTTTGTCTCTATAAAAACTGGCTATCTGCATATTATATACTCCCGCAATTGTACTTACTACAATAGGTATCTCTAGCTTATTCGCAATCTCTACTAATTCAATACAAGATACAATTACACCATCTACGTTGTTCTCTTTCAGAATAACCATATATTTTTTAATTTCATCTAATTGTTCTTCCGAATAGATACTAGAATTAAATGTCACATAAACCAACTGCCCTTTTTCCCTAATACATTTTATAATCTCAATAACTTCTTCTAGTGAAAATGGATTTGCATTCTCCTTAAATCCAGACATTCGATTGATATCTGCAAAATCTCCAAACTTATTTGTCCACTGCTCATCATAGAATCCAATATAGAATTCCCCTGCTCCAGACGCAATATAATCATCTACGTGCTCCATACTATTAAGTGGAACTAATATTCTCAACTTAATCCCTCCCATTCTACTGGAAAATATATCGCTCGATATTTGTTTATTCCTTCTATTTGGCATTCTCTATTCTCAAAGAAAAGTCCTCTTCCTACACGAATCCATTCCCTATTATCTCGTAAATCATATCGAATAATTGTTTCCTGACATTCCTTCGCACAAGGTTGGTTTGGTCGAAACTTCTTCTCAACCTCCTTATTAATAGAGGCATATTCGCAAATCTGTCCTACCGTCATGTAGCAATATGGTGTATGCAGCCCAATTAAAATTCCTGATGGCTTGCTCTCAAAATTAATTATCAAATGCGTTAAATCAAACTCCATTCCATCAATTTGATATTCTCTTATCAGACGAGATAGATACTTTGTGAATATCTTTGGTCTTAGTTCACTTTTAAAATATACTGGATATCTAGGATCACGATAGTCCTTCATAAACAATCTTCCCATATTTAATCGAACATCATAAGTTTCATGAATATATGCAAGCATTCCATAATCATTTACTGTAATTTCGTCCATGCAATTTTCAAAGTAATCACAATAACGTTCTATCTTATTAAGTACATTCTCAAGCTCTTTTTGAGCTATTATCGGAATTACTAATGTAAGGCGCATCTCCATACTCTTTGCATAGGTAACAATCTCATCAATTAGATTATCGTCCATGTGTAGAAAATATTGCGCACAAAAATAAGAGCCGATATAGATTCGCTCAACATGTTCATATCCTGCAACACTTGCAGTTCTTTTAATGATGTCATCTATCGTCTCTTCTTCTTGTTTTAGATAATTCAGTATATCGCAAAAATTTAAGCAAGATATCTGTTCCATATATGTCCCCTTTCCTTTTAAGTTGAGTCTCGTTTCCTAACATATTTCAGAGAATACTTGAACATGATTGAAAATCCATTGTGATTTTAATCATGTTCTCAACTTAATCTAAAAATAAAACTTCTCAATAAGACATATATTTACCAGATTTTCTAAATACTATTCATACTACTAGTTAGATAACTCCCTTATATATCGATCCACCGTAATATCAACCTCAACAATTGCCGTTTTTGCTTCTTCCAAAGTTGCTTGTTCTGCTTTTTTTAGTAATTCAATATAATCCATTAACTTTTCATCAATCGGAACTCGAATACTCTCATACGCTTTCCCAAATGTATATGGATTCTCCATATTACAAGAAAAACTAATATCTCCATCTGGTCTTACTGCAATAAATCCATAACACATGGAATACAGTTTCTCTTCCTTATAATCTTCAATCATCGCATAGACTTGTTCATAATTTTGAATATTACAATCCTCAATCCTATCCGGATACATCTTCTGCAACTGCGAAACTCTTTTATGAAATTCTCCAAACTCTTCTTGCGGCACTAGCAAGTGCTTATTTTCTTCCATCTCTTTATCTGATTTTACTCCAAGTGTTCCAATTGGCGTAAACTTCACAATACAATTTTCTATTTCCATTAATTTCTCTGCAATCTGCTCCATATCATCAACAAAATCCTTCGCTAATGTTACCTGCACATAGGTAGAAACTCCCTTCTTCTCAAAGAAAGAAAGTGCCTCGAATACGTTATCATAACTGTCTTTTTCTGCAATACTCCTATGCTTTGCTACATCTGCCCCTAAGATACTTGTAAAATACAAATCCAAGCACGTATACGTTTCTAACTTCTCTAGCCTTTTAGGTGTCATTGCCAAACTATTCGAAGCAAAACTAAATGGTATCTCCAATGATTCAATATAATCTAGTATTTCAAATATATCAGTTCTCATTATAGGTTCACCACCTGTTATAATAAGATATCTTCCATCTTGTTCTTTGAATTCTTTTATTATCTTTTTAATTTGTTCTGTTGACATCTCTGCAACATCATTATGCACACCACCATCTAAATAACAATGTTTACAATGTTGATTG
>NZ_JAVBNS010000195.1:0-8443 GCF_031551385.1 Anaerosporobacter sp. | reverse complement strand
CATTTGCTGGCTTAGAAGAAGGATCATATAGAATTTCTTTTAGCTTTAACAATTCATATGAAACAACAGTTAGTAATAAGGTTACTGTTACAGTAGTTAACAAGGCTGTTGAAGAAGAATAAGATAGCTAAGTAACTGTGTAATTAATAAGCATTGGGAGAAGAGAAGGAACTTTTCTCTGTGTGAGGTGATGAGATATGGATATCAGAAACAGTCAATACACGTCAATTGAGCAAATGACGGGACAGCTTCTGCACAATCGTAAAACAACAATTGAGAAACCAAAAACAGAATCAGCTCTTTCGTTTAAAGAATTATTTGAGACGAAGCAACAGCAAGGTCTAGAAGAAAAAACGGAAATATCTTTGAAATTCTCAAAACATGCGAATCAGAGATTAGAGAGTCGGAATATTGATTTGTCAGGAGATGTTCTACAACGTTTAGAAGATGGTGCACGTAAAGCTCAACAAAAGGGTATTAAAGAATCGCTTGTTATGATTGACAATATGGCATTCATTGTGAATGTTTCAAGTAGTACAGTAGTAACAGCGGTAGATGAGAATGAAAATAAAGTTTTTACAAACATTGATGGCGCAGTTATAGCATAGAAGCTGGACCTTATAGGAGGCTTATAACTTTTGAATGACAGATAAAGTTATTGGAATACCAAATTGCATAACACGCCGATTTATTAGGAGGATATACATTATGATGAGATCACTTTATTCTGGTGTATCAGGACTTAGAGTTCACCAGACAAAAATGGACGTTATCGGTAACAACATCGCTAACGTTAATACAATTGGTTTTAAAGCAAGTACAGTACAATTTTCAGATGTTTTCTATCAAACAACACAAAGTGCCAGTGGAGCGAATGAACAAACAGGTTTAGCTGGTATGAATGCAAAGCAAATCGGTTTAGGTACAACGTTGGCATCTATCTCAGCAGCAATGTCAACACAAGGTGGAGCACAAAGAACCGATAATGCAACAGATATTATGATTACTGGAAATTCATTCTTTGTTGTAAACAATGGTGCTGGAAATTACTTTACAAAGAATGGTTCATTCACAATTGATGGTGCGGGTTACCTTGCGACTGAAACAGGATACTACGTAATGGGTTGGTCACCAGATACAGACAATCCTAATAAGATTAAACAAAATACGGTAGATAAGATTGCAATTCAGACACCAGACAATGCAACAACTCCTCCAGAATCAACAACAGATGTTACGCTAAAAGGTAATATTGATAAGACAGATTCGGATCTTACTGGTAAAGGTTATGTTATTACATCTGAAATTTTTGATAATTTGGGTAATGCTTATACAGTAAAATTCAAATTAACTGCACCTACAGGTACAACTGCTTCGGCTGTTAATACATATAAGATGGATCTTGTTGATGTTACAGATAAAGATGGTAAATCAGCGTTATATAATGCTACAAGTAACGCAGGAGGAGTAATTAAAACTGTAGCATATGGTGGTGTTACTTATACGGTAGGTGATGATGGTAAAGGAACAGGAACAGGAGATTCTAATGTTGTTAGATTTGATGCAGCAACAGGTGCTTTTATTGGAACTGGTTCAACAGCAGTAACACCAGAAACGACTACTTTGAATTTGGTAATAACTTCGGATTCAGATAAACCAGCAGCAGGAACAGGCGCAACTGCAACACCGAAAGTTCCACTATTTGGAGATAAAGATGGTACAATTAAATTTGACTGTTCTACCATCACTCAATATTCAACAACTGGAGCTTGTAGTATATCAGGAAGCAAAGGAAGTCTTCAAAATACAGGAGCTGGTAAGAAAGTTGGTAACTTATCAGGTATTAGTATTCAAGCAGATGGTAAGATTTATGGTTCTTATGACAATGGTACAAGTAAATTACTTGGACAGATTGCAGTAGCAACATTCTCGAATCCAGCGGGACTAGAGGCGATTGGTGGAAGTTTATTCTCTGCAACACAAAACTCTGGTGAATTTGATGGTAAGGGTGTAGATGTTACAGCAGATGGTGGTAAATTCTCAACTGGTGTAGTTGAAATGTCAAATGTTGATTTATCAGCAGAATTTACAAGTATGATTACAACACAAAGAGGTTTCCAAGCAAACTCAAGAATTATTACTACTTCAGATACATTATTAGAAGAGTTAATTAACCTTAAGAGATAATTTTGTTAATTGATTAGTGAATCAGTTAATGAATAAAAAGATTCAAGGAAGAATCCTAGTTACATAAAAACTAAATCCTGCCTCTTAGTAATGCAGAAGCAGGATTTAGTTATGGTAATAATCAAATGAGGAGGGAACTTATGATTGAACTAACGAGGCTAAACGGTGTAAGGTTTTCTGTTAATTGTGATTTGATTGAAACGGTCGAGGAGACACCAGATACGGTGATTACTTTGACAAATGGTAGAAAGTTTGTTGTTGCAGAAAGTATGGGACAACTTAGAAGCCTAGTAATAGATTTTAAAAAACAGATTTATAGTAATGTGATTTAGCAATATGTTTGAACAATAGAGTTTATTATAGTATAAACTTTTTACATAAATTAAATAACTTAGAATAGGCGGTGGAGCTATGGATATAGCAACTATACTGGGACTGATAATCAGTTTCGTTTTGGTTGTATTTGGTATTACATTTAACCAAGATTTATTAACATTTGAATTTGGTAAATTGGGAAACTTTATTGATATTCCTTCAGCATTAATTACGTTTGGTGGTTCATTTATGGCTGTTTTTGCGGCTTCAAAAAGTGCAAAGCATTTTATTGTTAATTTGAAAAGTTTCTCATTGGCATTAAAAGTATTACCATCTAATGAGGCTGAGACAATAACAACAATCATTGAGTTATCGAATGTTGCTCGAAAAGAAGGCTTATTAGCCTTAGAAGAAACAGCAAACAATATAGAAGATGCGTTTTTGAAAAAGGGAATTTTGTTAATTGTAGACGGTACTGATCCAGAACTTGTAAGAAGTATTTTGGAAACAGAGTTGATTTCGATAGAAACTAGACATAAAAAGACAATATCATTTTGGGAAGATCTTGGAACAATGGGTCCTGCTTGGGGTATGATTGGAACGTTAATTGGATTGGTTAACATGTTAAAACAAATGGATGATCCAGATTCAATTGGTCCTTCTATGGCGGTTGCACTTATTACCACATTATATGGTTCCTTGCTTGCAAACTGGATATGTGCGCCAATTGCTTCGAAATTGAAAGCAAATAATGATACAGAAATTATGACAAAAGAAGTTATGGTTGAAGGGCTATTATCAATTCAAGCTGGTGAAAACCCTCGTGTAATTGAAGAAAAATTAAAATCATTCCTTTCACCTTCAATGAGAAATGAGATGGTTGGCGAAAATGAAGGCGGTGAAGTGAATGGCTAGAAAGAGGCAAGATGATCCACCAAAGGGTTCTCCTGCTTGGATGAATACATTTAGTGATTTGATGAATCTATTGCTTTGCTTTTTCGTTTTGCTTTTCTCAATGTCAACAGTTGATGCAGATAAATACGATCAAATGATAGCTTCCCTTAATAAATCTTTTAGTATTTTTAGTGGGGGTGGGTCTGCGATTGGTGAAGGTCAATTAATATCAAGTGGTGTTAGCCAGTTGAATGAGTTAACTGATTTGGTTTCTGAGTTGGGACGTGAAGAGGGAGAAGACGATTTGACTGAAGATGATAACCCAATGAAGTATCTTGAAGAGCAAAGAAGAGAATTATCCGAGCAGATGTATGATGAAATTTTAGAGTTAACTGAAAAGTATAATATTGATAAGAAAGTCGATGTTAATATCGATGGTAATAACCAATATATTAAGTTATCTATTGGCGGTTCTATTCTCTTTGACTCAGGTTCGGAGGATATTAAACAAGAGGCGTTACCTATTCTTAATAAGGTAGGAGATATATTAAAAGAATATAGTGATTGTTTAATTAAAATTGAAGGACATACAGATAATGTTCCGATGTCAAGTAATATAAAATTTGCGGATAATATGGACTTATCTACAGCAAGAGCAGTTTCGTTATGGAAGTACCTTACAGAAAAGAAAGGTTTAGATCCATCAACGCTAGAAGCATCAGGTAGAAGTGAATTTGATCCAATTGCTTCGAATGCTACACCAGAAGGTAGAGCAAAGAATAGACGTGTTGAAATAAAGATATACAATGAATTGAGCCGATAAGCTCATCATTAAAAAAACAGGGAGTGACAACGTATGAAAAAAAATATTTTAACAATCGTAATTATGGCATTAGCAATTGTTAACTTAGTTTTGACTGCTGTAATTATGTTTTCAGTAGTACCTAATGTAAACAAAACGAACAACTTGATTGACCAAGTAGCAGAAATCATTAATTTAGATTTAGAAGCTCAAAACGGTAATCAAAAGATAATTACAGCAGATGACTTAGAGAACTATGATTTAACACAAGAACAAGTTATCAATCTTAAAAAAGATGCAGATTCTACAAAAGAACGCTATGCTGTAATTAATAATATTTCAATATCTTTATATAAAGGTGTTGATGAGTATGCAAAAGTAAAAACAACAATTGAAGCATCTACTTCTTATATTTACGATGTGATTAGACAAGCATTCTCTGCTTATACAAAAGAGGACGCAAAGAATAACGAAGAAGTAATCAAAGCAAATATCATTCAAAAGTTAAATGAAAAATTTGGTGATAAAGTAGTACAAGATATTGCATTTGGTAATTTAGTATATCAATAAATAAAGACTATTAAAAATTGAATTCAGTGTATTTGATAGAAAATACACTGAAAAATCAGGTTTTGAATAGATATTTTGATATTTGGTAAAATAAATGGGAAATTTGTCTTATAAATAATGCGAATTTATTGCTTTATATTAAATGAAAAATGTGATATTATTAGTTATAATTATTTTTTTGTGATTATATAGAGAGTGCTATGTTGGAATTTATAATAATTACAATTATATTGTTGAAGTGTTATGTGTATTTAAAAATGACTAAAATATCACCTGGGAGGTGAGAAACAATGGGTGACGTCTTATCGCAAAATGAGATAGATAATTTGCTTGCTGCATTAAGTAGTGGTGAATTAGATGCTGATGAGATTAAAGACACGGGCGAGAAGCAAATTAAAAATTATGATTTTGCAAGGCCATCAAAATTCTCGAAAGAACATCTAAGAACGTTAGAGATTATATTTGAACATTATGGAAGATTACTGTCTACGAATTTGCCAGCGTATCTTCGTAAGAATGTTCAAGTAGAGGTAATGAATTCCGAAGCAGCAGCCTATTCTGAATTCTCGAATGCATTATCTAATCCAGTCTTACTTGGAATTGTCAATTTTGCTCCATTAGAAGGAAACGTTGTTATTGAGCTTGCGGCAAACTTAGGATATGCAATTGTAGATCGTATGCTTGGTGGTAATGGATTGCCTCTTGAAAAGGCGAGAGAGTTCTCGGAAATTGAATTGATTATAATTGAGAGAATTTTTAACATATGTACGAATTTATTGATTGAGCCATGGCAAAACGTTATTAATGTTGAGCCAAGACTAGAAAGAATTGAAACAAATTCACAATTTGCTCAAATTATTCAACCTAGTGAGATGACTTCAATTGTAACAATGAATATTCGTATTGGTCATGTAGAAGGTTTGATGAATGTATGTTTACCATATAATTGTTTAGAGCCAGTTATTGATAAGTTGAATACGAAGTATTGGTATTCGACAATGCAAGTAAAAGATGATGAAGCTTATCAGGATATCATTGAAATCGCTATTGAGAAAGCAAAAATTCCAATTAAAGCAGTTCTAGGTAGTAGTATGATATCGGTAAATGACTTCTTGAACATTCAAAAGGGAGACATTATACGATTGAATACAAAGGTCGATGATGAACTAGATATTTATGTTGGAAATATTAAAAAGTTTACTGCACTTCCGGGAGCATCTTCGGATACATATGCTGTAAGGTTAACATCAATTATTAGAGAGGAGTAAGAATATGGACGGTATGTTATCGCAAGAAGAAATTAATGCGTTATTAGGAAGCATTGATGACGATTCTTCTGCTAATGAAACGGCTTCTGGCTCATCGGATTCTTTAACAGCAGATGAAAAAGATGCGGTGGGTGAGATATCAAATATAAGCATGGGGACAGCCGCTACAACATTGTCTACACTAGTAAACAATAAAGTAGTGATTACAACGCCTGTTGTTTCTTATTCTACATGGGATAACTTGTCACAAGAATTTGGAAAACCATGTGTGTTTATACAGATTTCTTATAAAGAAGGTTTAGATGGTAATAATATTCTGATTCTTAACGAATCAGATGTAAAAATAATTACAGATTTGATGATGGGTGGAGATGGCACAAATTTAGATGGAGAGTTATCTGAATTACATCTAAGTGCGATTGGTGAAGCTATGAATCAAATGATGGGTTCAGCATCTACATCATTATCTTCTATGCTTGAGAAGAAAGTAGATATAAGCCCACCAGTTGCTAGTCTTGTTGATTTGAATAGCGTTATTGATGAAGAAGAGATATCAGATTTTTTAAGACATCCATTTGTCAAGGTTTCATTTAAAATGGAAATCGGTGACTTAGTTGATAGCCAGATTATGCAGTTATATCCATTTGATTTTGCAAGAGATTTATATAAGAAGTTCTCGGAATCAGGATTAGAGGTAGAATCACAACCAGCTAGTGTTGCACAAGCACCACCAGTACAGCCAGAGGTTCAACAAGCACCGCCAGTACAACCAATGATGGGAGGAGGTCAACAAATGATGGGTCAACAAATGCAAATGCCTATGTATCAAAATCAAATGCCGTATATGCAACCTGCAATGCAAATGATGCCGATGCAGGATGTTAATGTGCAATCAGCACAATTTCAGCCGTTTAATAATGCGGCAATGCAATTACAAGGTCAAGAGAATATTGACTTGATTATGGATGTACCTCTTGAAGTTACTGTTGAACTTGGTAGAACGAATAAGTCAATTAAAGAGATTTTGGAATTTGCGCCAGGAACAATTATTGAGCTTAATAAACTTGCTGGAGAACCAATAGATGTTCTTGTTAATGGTAAGTTTGTTGCAAAAGGTGAAGTTGTTGTAATTGAAGAGTGTTTTGGTATCAGAGTTACTGAAATTGTTAAATAGAATAGGAATATAGATAGGAGAGGTAAAAATGGCAAAGAGAATATTAATTTGTGACGATGCAGCTTTTATGAGAATGATGATTAAGGATATTTTAACTAAGAATGGTTATGAAATTGCTGGAGAAGCTGAAAATGGAGCGAAAGCAGTAGAAAAGTATAATGAAACAAAACCAGATCTTGTTATGATGGACATCACTATGCCTGAGATGGATGGACTTCAAGCTCTTAAGAAAATCAAGTCAATGGATTCAAGTTCGAATGTAATTATGTGTTCAGCAATGGGACAACAAGCAATGGTAATTGAATCAATTCAAAATGGAGCAAAAGATTTTATTGTTAAGCCATTCCAAGCTGATAGAGTTCTAGAAGCTGTTAAAAAAGCGATAGGCTAATAAAATGACTTCAAATATTTATTTATTCCAAGGCAGTTCTACAATACGCAATATTGCAGAACTGTTTGGATTATTACTTGTGTTTGCATTGATATTGGTGTTGGCTTATTTTACTTCAAAGTGGATAGGTAAAACTGGTGCTGGAATGACCACCAAGAATCGCAATATAACAATTGTTGAGACACTAAAATTGAGTCAAACAAAATATTTACAAATAATTAAAGTGACAGATAAATATATTGTAATTGCAGTATCAAAAGACAATGTTGAATATTTGACAGAGATTGATGGAGAGCAGTTAGTTGCTTCACAAGAAGAAGGTGAACAACCTTCTTTTAAGGACATACTTTCAAAAATCAAGTCAAATGCAAGTATGAAATCACATGATAACATATCAAGTAATGATATGTTGGATAGTGAATTCGAAGATAGTAAGAAAGAAAACAAAAAAGATGAGAATGATGTGTAGAGGTTGAAAGTATGAACACAAAAGTAAAACGTAATATTAGTAGAATAATTGTAAATACACTAGTTGCTGTGTTTGTTGTGTCTCTCATCGTTCTAGTTTTTTCTGTTCCGGTGAAAGCTAGTAGCCAAACAGATTCATCAGACGTAACATTTACATCTGATGATGAACCCTTTGGTTTTAACTTTAATCTCTCTACTAATGGAGAGGGGTCTGGTGTTTCATCAACATTGCAGATTGTAATATTATTAACAGTTATTTCGATAGCACCGTCTTTGTTATTAATGGTGACTTCATTTACGAGAATTATTATAGTATTACATTTTACTAGAGCAGCACTATCAACGCAGACAACACCACCCAATCAAGTGCTTGT
>NZ_JAVBNS010000131.1:0-8474 GCF_031551385.1 Anaerosporobacter sp. | reverse complement strand
GCACAAGCTAGTAAGACCCCTGAAAGACGATCAGGTAGATAGGACAGAGATGGAAGTGTGGTAACACATGTAGTTGACTGTTACTAATAGGTCGAGGGCTTAACCAAATGAAATGTCTAAATTCAATGTGTAGTTTTGAAGATACAACGTGAGAAGAACGTTCAATCGAAAGATTGGACGTTTTTGTGTTATATTACTATATTTCTTTTTAAGAATAAAACTAAATACAGATATGAAAATGAACAGATTTCTGTTAAAATAAGAGTAGGTATTATGTAACTTATGATGAAGCATAAGATGGTTATCTTAATCAGATAGGAGAGGGCTATGAAAAGATTAATTAAACGAAAAGACTTAAAAGAGAATATGATTATCTATGGAGATATATTAACTAGTTATGGGTCCGTTCTGGTTAATAGTGGAACAGTAGTAGATAAGCGTCTTCTAGAGTTATTAGAGAATAATAATATTTATGAAGTAAGAATTTTAGATACTACAAATGAAGACAAAATATTAGAAGGTGTAGAAACACATCTTAAAGAAATCCGTAAAACAGAAACCTTTAAAAAGATTAACCAAAAGTATACATTGTGTTACTCGAATATTGAAGGTCAATTTAATGATGTAATCAATCGCGAAAAAGAGATTGATAAAGAGGAGATTCTTGATGGAATAAATGATGTTTTGCAGAAAACAACGAATGCTAATGAATTGTTTGATGCTTTATATGGTATGCAATTGAAGCAGAATAGAATGTATATGCATAGTTTGAATACAGCATTAATTTCTAATATGTTAGCAAGATGGCTTAAGTTCCCAGAAAAAGAAATTGATGACATTACGCTTGCAGGACTATTTCATGATATAGGAATGCTGATGCTACCAGAAGAGATGTTAGAGAAAAGCGAAGATGAATACACGGAAGAAGATAGAGAAGTGCTAAAGAGACATACGATTTATGGATATCGTTATTTGATGAAACGTGAGCTTAATCGTCAAATCGGTCTTACAGCATTGTCGCATCATGAAAAGATTGATGGCTCGGGATATCCGTTACAAGTTATGGGACAAACAACATGTGAGTACTCAAAAATTGTAGCGATAGCAGACGCATACGATGAGTTGACATTGACAGAGGATGGAGCAAGAAATCCATTTTCATTAATCCATGAATTTGAAAAAGATGGTATGACAAAATATGATCCAAAGTATATAATGGTATTCTTGACTGGAATTATGGACACATATATGGGTTGTGATGTACTTCTAAGTGATAATCGAGTAGGAAGAATTATATATGTTAATAAAGCAGACTTGTCTAGGCCAACAGTAAGATGTGGTAATGAATATGTTAACTTAACGGAGAAAAAAGATATACAGATTATAAAATTTGTATAGTAAGTATGGAAAATAATTATGATAGAAAAGACTAATAACTGGAATTTGACAAAAGAATTCCAGTTATTTTTTTGATTAAAAATCTTATTTTGGTTGAATTAAAAGGGGTTTGCGCCATATGCGCACTTATGTTTGTGTAAATGTTTATCAAGACAAGATTTGTGGTCTTAGAATTTTAGCAAGAATGTACAAATTATCGCATGGTTGACAGTATATTTTCTATCGAGGCGTAGTTATAATTTGACTTAGAGAAGCATGAAAAAAAAATGTTTTCTAGAGGAGGAATAAACAGTGAAGTATGGACATTTTGATGTAGCAAATAAAGAATATTGTATTGATAGGGTAGACTTACCTACTTCTTGGACGAACTATCTAGGGGTGAAGGACTTTGTAGTAGTAGTAAATCATACTGCTGGTGGATATGCATTTTACAAATCCCCAGAATATCATCGTATCACAAGATTCAGAGGAAATAGTGTGCCAATGGATCGCCCAGGCCATTATGTGTATATCAGAGATGATCAATCAGAGGATTATTGGAGTGTTTCATGGCAACCAACAAATAAATCATTAGAGGAATATTCCTATTCATGTAGACATGGTATGTCATATTCTGTTTATGAATGTGAACATGACAAAATAAAAGCAAAACAAACATTAGTAGTGCCGATTAATGATAACGTAGAATTGTGGGATGTAACAATTAAGAACGAAGACGATAAAGTGAGAGAGTTAAGTCTATTTTCTTACTGTGAATTTTCATACCACCACATTATGATTGATAATCAAAATTATCAGATGAGTTTATACTGTGCAGGATCAAATTATGAGAATTCAATTATAGAATATGATTTATTCTATGAAGAGTTTGGATATCAATATTTTACAGCAACATTTGAACCAGACAGCTATGATTGTTTACGTGATAGTTTCTTAGGATTATATCATACAGAAAACAATCCGGTTGCAGTAGAACGTGGACAATGCAGCAATTCATCTGAATTAGGTAATAACCATTGTGGTTCTCTTCATAAGAAAATAACATTACAACCAGGAGAAGAAATAAGAGTTGTATATATGCTTGGTGAAGGAAACCGTGAAGAAGGAAAGAGAATTAGAGAAAAATATAGTGATTTAAAAAATGTTGATGCTGTATACACAGATTTAAAAAATTACTGGGATGAGAAATTCAAATGTTTACAAATACAAACACCAAATGAAGGAATGAATGTATTAATCAATACATGGAACTTATATCAATCTGAGATTAATGTAATGTTCTCAAGATTTGCATCTTTCATTGAATTAGGTGGAAGAACAGGATTAGGATTTAGAGATACGGCACAAGATGCAATGACAATTCCTCATTCGAACCCAACAAAATGTAAAGAAAGAATTATTCAATTATTACAAGGTACAGTATCAAAAGGATATGGTCTACATCTATTCCAGCCAGAATGGTTTGAAAAAGATGATAAAGAGAAAAAAGAACCATTTAAATCACCAACCGTTATACCAAAAGCAGGAAAAGATGATATTGTACATGGACTGGAAGATGCGTGTTCAGATGATGCATTGTGGTTAATTGCCTCAATTGTGGAGTATATAAAAGAAACAGGAGAAAATGAGCTTGTTGACCAGATGATTTCTTATGCAGATGGCGGAGAAGGTACCGTATATGAGCATATGGAGAAAATACTTGAATTCTCCTATGAACAAGTTGGTAACACGGGAATTTGTAAAGGTCTTAGAGCAGACTGGAATGACTGCTTAAATCTTGGTGGTGGAGAAAGTGCAATGGTATCTTTCCTTCATTACTGGGCACTTGATAAATTCATTGAATTATCAGAAATGCTAGGACGTAAAGAAGAAGTAGAAAAATATAGTAACATGGCACAAGAAGTAAAAGCTGTTTGTAATGATGTCCTTTGGGATGGCGATTGGTTTATTCGTGGTATTACAAAGGAAGGTAATAAGATTGGAACAAGTACAGATGTAGAAGGAAAAGTGCATCTTGAGTCCAATGCTTGGGCAGTACTATCTGGTGCAGCGAATACTGAAAATGCAACAAAAGCTATGGATAGTGTATATGAATATCTATTTACTCCTTATGGATTACAATTGAATGCACCATCTTATACAAAACCAAACGATTCTATCGGCTTTGTTACAAGAGTATATCCAGGATTAAAAGAGAATGGCGCAATATTCTCTCACCCAAATCCATGGGCATGGGCTGCAGAATGTATATTAGGACGTGGAGATCGTGCAATGGAACTTTATAATTCGTTATGTCCATATAACCAAAACGATATGATTGAAATAAGAGAGGCTGAGCCATATTCTTACTGCCAATTCGTAGTTGGTCCAGATCATACAGCATTTGGTAGAGCAAGACACCCATTTATGACAGGTTCTTCTGGTTGGGCGTATTTCTCAGCAACAAGATATATCTTAGGAATAAGACCAGGATTTGATTCTCTTGAAATTGATCCATGTATTCCAAGTGATTGGAAAGAATTCGATGTTACAAGAGTATGGCGAGGAGCTACTTTCAATATTCATGTAACGAATCCAGATGGAGTAATGAAAGGAATTAAAACAATAACAGTAGATGGAAATGAAGTAGAAAAAATCACGGCACAAGCACCAAATACAACTCACACAGTTGAGATAGTGATGGGATAATAAGATAAGCATAAGCGAGAGGAGCATGATAGAATGATAGAGTTTGGTACTGGTGGATGGCGTGCAATCATTGGTGATGAATTCACGAAAGCAAATATTCAACTATTAGCAAGAGCTATGGTAGAAAAGATGAAGGCAGAACAAGTAGAAGACGAAGGCATTGTTATTGGATATGACCGTCGATTTTTAGCAAAAGAGGCAATGCGATGGGCTGCACAAGTTTTCGCTGCGGAGGGAATTACAGCATATTTAATAAATCGTTCTGTACCAACACCATTAGTAATGTATTATGTGATGAGTCATGAGATGCATTATGGAATGATGGTAACAGCGAGTCATAATCCAGCAATATATAATGGAATTAAAGTATTTACACATGGTGGTCGTGATGCAAACGAAGAGCAGACAGCAGAAATAGAGAGCTACATTCATAAAGTTACAGCGGATTACGTTGTTGAGATGGATTATGAAGTAGCAAAAGAAGCTGGAAAAATAGTTGAGATATTCCCATTGAATGAGTACTTAGATAGTATTATTCAAGCGGTTGATATGAATGCAATACGTGAAAAAAATCTTAGAATTGCACTAGATCCTATGTATGGAGTAAGTGAAACTTCACTTAATATGCTTTTGCATACTGCTCGTTGTGATGTAAAAACAATACATGAACGTCATGATACATTGTTTGGTGGAAAATTACCTTCTCCATCGGCTGCAACATTAAGAAGTTTACAAAACACAGTAGTAGAAGGTCACTATGATATTGGTATAGCGACAGATGGTGATGCTGACCGTATCGGTATTATTGATGATACAGGTAGATTCCTGCATTCAAATGAAATACTAGTTGTGCTATATTATTATTTGACAAGATACAAAGGTTGGACAGGACCTGTAGTAAGAAATATAGCTACAACTCATATGCTTGATAAAGTAGCACATAGATTTGGTCAAGAATGTTATGAAGTTCCAGTTGGGTTTAAGCATATTTCAGCGAAGATGACAGAAACGAATGCTATTATTGGTGGAGAATCTTCAGGAGGATTGACAGTACAAGGTCATATTCATGGTAAAGATGGTATCTACGCAGCAATGTTACTTGTTGAGATGATTGCTATTACAGGTAAGAAGATATCCGAAATCAGCAAAGAAGTTGAAGAAGAGTTTGGAAGCAACTACATGGAAGAGCGTGATTATCATTTCTCAAGAGAGAAAAAAGATGCAATGTATCATCTGCTTATGGAAGAGAAACAAGTTCCAGAACTTCCATATGAAGTTGACCACTTATCTTATGAAGATGGAAGTAAAGTGTACTTTAAAAATGGTGGCTGGGTAATTAGCCGTTTTTCAGGAACAGAACCATTACTTCGTATATTCTGTGAAATGCCAACGCAAGAAGAAGCAAAGACAATCTGTGATATTTATGCGAATTTCCTAGATTTATAAGGATAAGAATACGTTGATTTCTAATTGTTAGTATGAGATAATTTATTATAAGAATTTAAATTTAGGTCGATGCAAGCATCGACCTATTTGTTATATACAAACTGGTAAAGAGGATTAGGAGGAGAGAGCTATGCAGATTGATTATGAAAAGATAAAAGAGAAAAAGAATTCATTACAATGGAGCATGATACGGATGCTTGTTCTATGTTGGTTGTTACCACTAGCATTACTAGCACTTATTATGCTGTTTTTTATGTCTACAAAACTTAATGGGCAGGTAGAGAATAATATACTATCTTCCTCGGATAAAGCAGTAGAGATCTGTCAGATGCAGATGGAGGAAGCTAGATTAGCCTCAAGAAATGCTTCATATATATCAACCATTCGTGATAGCTACTTTTCTTACTTAAAAGATAATGATAAGAGAAAATTCTATAATACAATCAATCAGTTTTTAGCGCAACAATATAAATATAATCAAAACTTTTTGAGCACAATGTTAATATTCTTGGATAAGCCACATGATGTATATTACACATATAGTAATGCAAAAGATGCGACCTATACGAGTGTAAGGGAATTCAAGAGGGTTGGATTAGCCAAGGTATTAGATATATCAGAAAATCTTGATACAAAGATAGAGTATACGAATATCGAAGGGCATTTGTATATGATACGTAACCTTGTGAAATCAAATTTTGAACCATATGCAGTAATCGTTATGGAGATTGATACAAACTCCATGTTTAAGAGTTTGAAAAGCATCTGGGGGTATGAGATAGGACAAATCTATATGGATGGAGAGCCGTTATTAGACACGGTAATGGACGACATTCTTACAGAGGAAGAATTTACAACGACGACAAATAGTAGTATCTATATTAATAGAGAGTCAAAGGATTATGTATACGAAGTTAATAAGTTAGAGGAGCATAAATTTACTTATGTAATGCAGTTAGATTCCAATGCAATTATAAAGGAACTTGATTGGGTAACGTATATTGGTTTAATACTATTGTTGTTTATGATTCCGTTAGTAATTATGGTTATGGCATTCTTTAACCGAAAAGTTACAAAACCAATAAAAGCACTTGTAGAGGCATCACATAATATTACAAATCAAAAGTATGGATACCAAGTAGCAAAGTTGAGCAAAAGTTATGAATTTGATTATTTAGCTAACGTTTTTAATCAAATGTCATTGGAACTACAGTATCAGTTTGAGCAGATATATCTGGAAGAACTAGCATTAAGAGATGCGAGAATAGAGGCACTACAGTCACAGATTAATCCACATTTCCTTAATAATACGTTAGAGATTGTTAACTGGGAGGCAAGGCTTGGAGGAAATGAGCGTGTAAGCGGTATGATAGAAGCACTATCCACAATGCTTAATGCTACAATGAATCGAAAAAACAAGCATATGATAACCTTGGAGGAAGAGCTAACATACGTTGACTCCTATCTTTATATTATTAAACAAAGATTTCAGGATAAATTTGAGATAGAGAAAAATATTGATGAACATTTACTAAGTTATCAAGTACCAAGATTAGTAATACAGCCAATTGTTGAAAATGCAGTAGATCATGGTACAAGTACATTAAGGCAAGGAAAGGTTACAATATCAATCTATGAAGAAATTGATGGAATTGTTGTTGAAGTTGAGGATAGCGGAACGCTAACAGACGAGGATAGCAGAAGAATTGCAGAGATATTAAAGATTGAAGGAAAACTAAGTGGAAAGCTAAGTTCAGAAACAAGTTTAAGTGTAGGAATCCGAAATGTGAATCAGCGCTTGAAGATTATATATGGGGAAAGTTACGGCTTAGATATACGGAATAATGAGAGTGGACATACACTTAGCACAATCCGAATTGGCAAAGCTGGACGACATCACAATATTATACAATAAAGAGCAATGAGAATCATTAACCTTTTGGTGGAATTGTACTATTATATATGTAGATGATTTGTACATGCTATTCAGTCATCACTACCTGAGTAGGGAATTTCATGTATCGTTTGTATAAAATGCATGAAAAATCCGAGCTTGAATATTATTTGGCCGATACACTTTTATTAAAACAAAAAATCGACTAAGTAATAACCAAGATGCAATTTCATCAATAAAAAAAGGGAGGACTACAAAATGAAGAAAGTTATATCAGTTATGCTAGTTTTAGTACTTACATTATCATTAGCAGCATGTGGAAAGAACAACACAAAGGACACAACAGAAGCAGGTAAAAATGAGGCAACGAAAAAGGCCGTATCAATCAATGTTACAACAACTTATGCTGGTAATGATGGAAATGCCCAGAACTTCCAAGATGCAGTGAAAGCTTGGGAAAAAGAAACAGGTAATAAAGTTAATGACTCATCAGCAACATCAGATGAAACATTCAAAGCTCGTGTATTAGCTGACTTCGAAGCTGGAGCAGAACCAGATGTACTATTCTTTTTCAATGGTGTAGATTCTAACACTCTTGTAGAAGGAAACAAAGTAGTATCAATTGATGAAATCAGAAAAGAATATCCTAACTATGCAAGCAATATGAAAGATGGTATGCTTGGAGCTTCTCCAGTAGATGGAAAGAACTATTCAGTTCCTGTTAATGGTTACTGGGAAGGTATGTTTGTTAATAAAGAAGTAATCGCAGCAGCAGGAGTTAAGATGCCAGATGCAACAACTACTTGGGAAGAATTTTTAGATATTTGTCAACAAATTAAAGATGCAGGTTATACACCAATTGCAGCATCTTTAGCAACAATCCCTCATTATTGGTTTGAATTCTGTATCTTTAATCACTTGGATACTGCTTCACATAACGTATTACCAGGTTCTACAACAGATATGCAAGGTCAAGCTTGGATTGATGGTTTAGGCGATATTAAAACATTATATGAAAAAGGATATTTCCCAGATAACACACTTACTG
>NZ_JAVBNS010000238.1:0-2771 GCF_031551385.1 Anaerosporobacter sp. | reverse complement strand
AACTAAATTATTATAAAGTCTCCTTAAGTAGTCAGATTCAAAACTTGCATCACTGAATGCCAAAGCTGTTTTAATAATGTTTTTTAGTTCGCCAGGATAAGGCAGATTGTTTGATGTTTTCAGTATTTTTCTAAATAGTCTTGTATCCTTTGAAATACCTTTGAAATTTTTAACGAAGGATGAAAAATAATACTCAGCAACTTCAATTAAATCTTCCTTACGATATCGATTAAAATTAATAATTGCATCAAAACGTCTTGTCAACGCCTTGTCAAAATTCGCATACAAGTTTGTTGTTGCAATAATTACAATCTCTCTATTTAAATCAGTTAATCTATCAAGCTCCTTCAATATAGTTGAAGTAACTCTTCCCATTTCACGCACATCACGAGAGTTTATTCTATCAAGTGCGATTACATCTATTTCATCGAACAGAATTGCAATTCTGTTCGGGTGAGGGATCATGTTTATTTCATTAAAAACTCCTGTGATATTTTTGTTAGTTTGGCCTAATCTGCTATCAATTAAATTATCAAAATCAACATAGAACAATGTTCGATCAAGTAAGCGGGCCACATGCTTTGCTGCTTCTGTTTTCCCGCTTCCAGGTAGCCCTTCAAAGAGAAATTTATTAATGCCAATGTTATGATTCACTGCATTAATAATACCTTTTATATCATCGGATATTTCTAAAGGTAAATTTAACGGTTCTATCTCCTTAATATCTAACTGTTTCAAAAATTCACTTTCAAAATCGCTACTTTGCGGTGTGTATAAATTTGATTCTGAAATTAGCCCCATGATATATTCAGCCAGCTGATCATCCCCGATACTATCAAAATATCTTGCTATATTTATCGCTTCATTCCTAAAAGCATTCTCATTTCTTTCAACATGATATTTTATTAGGTTTAAGACATTTTGCTTTTTCATAATGGTACCCTCCAATTTTCCTATAAATTTATTATATCACTTCTTGGGACAAATTGATATACTTTTAGGACAAAAATATAATTTTATTTTAAAAGCTATTCATTTTTCATAGCTTTTATGATGATTAGCATATTTAATAATTTGCAGAACAGTTTGCTTTCTTGTTACCGGATAAGTTTATTAATGAATATGGTTCTGCGTATTTGGTTTTTGTACAATTTAAAAGACTCATGCTATACTTTTCTCAAAGGAGATGGTATAACATGAACCATAAATACACAGAGTCAGAAAAACAAACTATAATTGATCGCTACTCGTCTGGTGAATCTGTCAGTAAGATTTCTACTGACGCTGAAATTCCCCGCAGCACTTTATATGCTTGGATAAAACAATACCAGGAGGAACAGGAGAGCGGAAAGAAAGCAATAACTGCCCAGAGTTACCGGCTGCTCGAAAATAAGATAAAACGGTTGGAAGGTATTATTGAAATTTTGCAAGCTGTCGAATGTACTGTTAATGATCCACTTGAAATAAAACTTTGCCAATTGGAAACACTTTGCGGTCAATACAGCGTTCATATGCTTTGTGAAGCATTGAATGTGCCAAGAGGTACATTTTACAACCACATTATACGAAATAAACGAGACCATACTTGGTATGCGAAACGTCGGGAAGAATTCAGAATTAAAATCCAACAGGTTTATGATGACAGCAATCAAATTTTTGGAGCGGCTAAGATTGCTGCTATAATCAAAAACGAAGGATGTCGCATTAGTGTGGAAATGGTCAGGGAACTGATGCAGGATATGGGGCTTGTGAGCATACGTCAAGAAGCAAAGGACATGTATGATAAAGAAAAACGTAGGCATAAGAATTATTTGAATCAACAATTTAATACTAGAAAGCCGAATCAAGTATGGGTAAGTGATATTACATACTTCAGATATAACAATAAGAATTATTATATCTGTGCTATACTGAACTTATATGCTCGCACAATTGTTGGATACAAAGTAGGAAAAGCCAATAGCACACAATTAGTAAAAAGTACATTTAAGGCTTCATTTGAAAGTAGAAACCCCGATGAAGATTTAATCTTTCATACTGATCGTTGATCAAACTACCGCTCTAAAACTTTTTGTTGGTACTTGAAATCATTTCAAATTACACAATCATATTCGAGAGCTCATGTTCCATACGACAATTCTGTCATGGAATCTTTCTTTGCTTCTCTAAAGCGAGAGGAATTATACCGAACAAAATACCGTTCAGAAAATGAATTCAGAACGGCAGTTGATAACTATATGGAGTTTTATAATGAGAGAAGTCCTCATGCAAAAAATGGTTACAAGACACCGGAACAGAAAGAACTTGATTATGCAAGCAAACAAGCCAATTTAGAAGCCATTTCAAATTAGACAACTGGGTTCAGATTTATCCTTTTTAAGTTTTTCTGCTTCTGTTTTAAACTTTTTCGGAAATCGTGTCCAGTTTGAATTGCAAAAGCAATAGTGTCGAACCCGCATGAAATAAGGGGAATAACAGAACACCTATCGTTGTCCAAACCTTGGGGGTTCGGATTCCAATAGGTGTTTCATTGAAAATACAGTGAATTACAGTCCGTTTGGCGCTGTTTGGTCAGGTAAAACAGCAAAAACCATGATGCTGTGTCCGGTAAGTCCGCTGTCTGCTTTGCTATAATGGGTCAGCGTATGGGTCAAGAAGAAAGAGATTATAAATTGCTGATTTCCGTAGTAAAGTAAAATTTACATATGAGCTGTTATGTGTTATACTGAAAAACAAAAAACCGCTTATTTATTTTTCCGAATTATAGCGGA
>NZ_JAVBNS010000051.1:0-4301 GCF_031551385.1 Anaerosporobacter sp. | reverse complement strand
CTCGTAATTCCTCTTCTAATATATCAACTTGATCTTCAAGCTTAACAACTTTTCTTACATACTCCATATTCTCTGTTTCTCTTGCAAGTATTGCGTTTTCAAAAGACTGTAATGATATATCACAAATCTCTTCTAACTCTTTATATGCAGAGTCAGAGAACCATATATTATGATCTATTTTAGAAACTGCTAATTCTGCTAAGTTTTCAGCATGGTCGCCTATACGTTCAATATTACTTATCGTATAGAACAAATCATTAACAAGAAGATGTTGCTCTTCATTAATTGAAAGGTTGCTTATCTTAATTAAATATTCTGTAATCTTCTTCTCATAGTTATCAATTAACTTTTCTGTTTTGAATACTTCATTTGCTTGCTCTACATCATTTTGAAGAATTGCCTGCATCGCTGCTTCCGTATTCTTTAATGTTAATCTACCTAAATTAATTGATTCTTTTACTACATTTTCAATGGCAAATGAAGGAGTTTCAAAGATACGTTCATCTAAATGTATCATTTTCACTTCATCTTCTTCTGCTTCTTGCTCTTTCGAATCGTCAATGATTAATCCTGATAATTTTACTAATAAATTAGCAAATGGGAATAAAATCACTGTATTTGCTATATTAAAAATTGTATGGAATATTGATATTTGAACGCTATTTATTGATGAACCTGCAAAACTTGGCTTAAATGTAAATATCACAAACATTAGAACACCAAAGATAATTGCACCAATAACATTAAACAAAAGATGGATAACCGCTGCTCTCTTTGCTGTTTTGTTTGCTCCTGCACTTGATAACAATGCAGTTACACATGTACCAATATTTTGACCTAACGTAATAAACACTGCTGAATTCCAAGTAACAACACCATTCATAGCTAGTGTTTGTAAAATACCAACTGATGCAGAGGAACTTTGAATAA
Organism: Anaerosporobacter sp.; assembly: GCF_031551385.1. Classification (GTDB taxonomy): domain Bacteria; phylum Bacillota; class Clostridia; order Lachnospirales; family Lachnospiraceae; genus Anaerosporobacter. Next base: position 3,371 of record NZ_JAVBNS010000051.1, on the reverse strand, counting down.
TTGCTGTTATGATTGCTCCTGCAAGGATTGCTAAAATCGGATTTTTTCCCAATACCGAAAATGCTGTTGAGAAAATTGGAGCATCACTATATGGTTTAATTGCACCTGACATAAATTCAAGACCAATAAACAACACACCAAAACCAACTAAGATTTCAGCAATATCTTTCTTCTTCTCTTTCTTAGAAAACATTGTAGCAAAAGCACCGATACCAATTAAAAGTGGTGCGAAAAATGAAGGTTTAAATATTGCCCCCCACTCATTCATAGATACTAACCAACCTGTTACTGTTGTCCCTACGTTAGCACCCATAATAACACCTACTGCTTGTGTTAAATTCACAATGCCTGCATTAACAAAACCAACAACCATTACTGTTGTCGCCGAACTACTTTGTATAATAGCTGTAACTAACGCACCTACTAATACAGCGAGCAAACGATTATGCGTAAGAATCCCCATTAACTGCTTCATCTTACCACCTGCAGATTTTTGCAAACCATCTGCCATAACGTTCATACCATAGAGAAACAATCCTAGCCCACCAATAAAACTAAAAATCGTTCCTAAAACTTCTACAGTCATTACATTTCCTCCTACTTTAGATTTTAACTTGTCCTTTGTTATAATACTCAGATATTCTTATCGAATCAATACCCATAATACATAAATTTGTAGGAATATGCAATATAATTTTCTACAGTTTTTATGGAATGTTATCATTGACTAACAATCTATTTCTTAACATTTTCTTTACGTTTCCTTAACATCTTGATTCCTCTTCTGTCAAATACTTTGCAAAAAAAAATTCAAAAAAACTCTAAACTTTACACACTAACAAAATTAGTATTACAAAATTTAGAGTTTTTATACTTTTATGATATTCTGTTTTTAATCCATTATTTCTGTCATTAATCGGTTATTACTTATATCGCAAACATTTATAGTCTATTATACAAATCTTCATATTTCTTAGCTGAGTTATCCCAAGAGAAATCTGCCGCCATACCACGATCTATAATCTTATTCCATTCTCTTTTCTTGTTATAATAGATATGTTTTGCATATCGTAAAGTCGAAAGCATCTCATGTGCATTGTAATTACTAAATGAGAAACCTGTTCCTCTACTTTCGAATTCATTGTAAGGTTCAACGGTATCTTTTAATCCACCTGTTTCTCTTACAATTGGAACTGTTCCATATCGCAAACTCATAAGCTGACTTAAACCACATGGTTCAAATAGGGAAGGCATCAAGAATGCATCACAAGCCGCATAAATTTTATGCGCTCGATCATTCGAATAAAAGATATTAGCAGATACCCTGTCACCATACTTCCATGCATAATGCCTAAATAAGTTTTCGTATTTTTCATCACCAGTTCCTAATATAACTAGTTGTGTATCCTCATTACAAATCTCTTCAATTACATAGTCAATCAAATCAAATCCTTTTTGATCTGTTAAACGTGATACAATACCAACCATAAATTTCTTTTCATTTTGCTCAAGACCTAACTCTTCCTGCAAGCCTTTTTTATTCTTTGATTTTTCTTTTCTAAATGTCTTACTATTATAGTTCTTAAATATATATGGATCCGTCTCTGGATTGTATTCATTATAATCAATACCATTAACGATACCTTCTAATACATTCGCTCTGGCTCTCATTAATCCATCAAGGTTCTCTCCATAGAATGGTATCTTAATCTCTTCTGCATAAGACTCACTCACCGTAGTAACAGCGTCCGCATATACAATGCCACCCTTTAGATAATTCGCATCCCCATACGCTTCTAACTTATCTGGTGCAAAATAGTAAGAGGATAATCCTGATATATCTTTAACAGTCTTCATATCCCAAATACCTTGGAATTTCAAATTATGTATTGTCATAATTGATTTAATTCCTTGGAAAAATGGATTTTGTGAAAACGTATCTTTTAAATAGATTGGTAATAGTCCTGTTTGCCAATCATGACAATGGATAATATCAGGGCGAAAATCAATAACTGGTAATGCAGACAATGCCGCTTTTGAGAAAAACGCAAACTTTTCTATATCCTCGTATATATTACCATATGGTGTAGAACCAGCAAAATAGAATTCATTATCGAGAAAATAAAATGTCACTCCATCTAGCTCCATCTCTAATACACCTACATATTGTGATCGCCAAGCAAGATTCATATAAAAATGTGTCTTATACTGCATTTGTTGTTTATATGTATCTGGGATTGCACAATACTTTGGCACCATTACTCTAACATCAAATTCCTCTTTATTAAAATACTTTGGTAAAGATCCAACTACATCCGCAAGACCTCCTGTCTTAATAAACGGAACACACTCTGATGCTACAAATAATATTCTTTTCATACTAACTCCTCCTGGTAATTCGATTATGTCAACCACTTATAACTTCTCAATCTTCCCACATTATTACTAATCTGATTCTTTTACAACATTGAAAAGTTACTATCTATTATTATATCTGTTAAACATAATTATACAAGCTATAATAATCTATTATACAATATTTGGCTGATTTTTTAAAGAAAAAAATTAGTAACAATCGAATATTAAATGTGATTTCACTCTTTTTTACACAAGCTCCCATATTAAAACTTTTATGTTCTAAATTTATATTCTAATCGAATTTTATCTGCGATCAATGCTACAAACTCTGAATTAGTAGGTTTTCCTTTTCCATTATTCACAGTATAGCCGAATAAATCATCAATCGTATCCATTTTCCCTCTACTCCATGCTACTTCTATCGCATGGCGAATGGCTCTTTCAACACGACTTGGCGTTGTCTTATGTTGTTTCGCAATAGACGGATATAAAAGCTTTGTAATCGAATTCAACATCTCAATAACATTAACTGACATCATAATTGCATCTCTAAGATACTGATATCCCTTAATATGAGCAGGAACACCAATTTCATGAATAATGTTTGTAACATCCGTTTCGAGATTTCTTTCTACGTAACTCATCTTATTTTCAAATGTACTTACTAGGTGATTGTCAATAAGTTTTGAATCACCCTTAATCTGTTTAATTCTTGATAATATCATATTATTATCAAACGGCTTCATTATATAATAACTTGCTCCCAATTCAAACGCATTCTGCATAATACCTTCTTGTCCAATAGCCGTAATAACAATAAACGCTGGCGTCTTTTTAAACTCCGAATTATGTCTAACCTTTTCAAGAACTCCCAATCCATCAAGCTTTGGCATAATTATATCGAGTAAAACAACATCAGGATTTTTTTCCTTGATAATAGTCAAAGCATCAATCCCATTATCCGCCTTTCCTACTACCTCCACATCATTATCTTCTTTCAAAATATCATCAAG
>NZ_JAVBNS010000038.1:0-2536 GCF_031551385.1 Anaerosporobacter sp. | reverse complement strand
AATATATAATGAAGATGATATATATTTAATAATCTCATTCTGTATTACCATCTCATTGTTAATACTGTTAATATCTTTATACGCTTGCTCTAATTTGACTTTTTGCATTGCTAAAAGTTCGTTTGATTTTTTTACTTTTTCCTGGTTTTGTCTTAGCTCTTCATTTGTTTGGCTCATTTCATCAATCACTCTTCCTTGACCAAACACTTGAGCATCATAGTTATTTACTACCTTTGCATAAAGAGAGATTACAAATGTTACCAAAGCTATTAACAATAAAAAGACACAAGCAATAGGGAATAAACGTTCCTTTATTTGGCGATTTATAATCATATCTGCAACTAATAAAACTATCATAGGAATTGAGCCTGTTAATATCGCTAACGTTCGATAATAACCTTCTTCAAAATCAAATGCCAAAACATATTCGCAAAAGAATAACAAAAGAATCAGCATTGCCAAACTCATATTATATGGAATCGTAGCCATAAGTACACAGCCCGCTGCTGCAGAAATCTCCGCAAATCGCAATAGATATACAACACTTCTTCTGTTCATATAATCTTTAACAGAAAGTATTACATCGACTACAAATACGGGAATAATAACTGCAAACGCACGTATATAGCTAGATGACTCGGATTGAGCATATCGTTCCATTAAATACACAAGCAAGAACGCAATTAAATATCTATGTAATTGCGCATATTTCTTCTGTTTTAATATCTTTTTATTCAATATCACGACTTATTCCTCCCAATATAAATTAATCACATCTTCATTCTCGATTGGAGTTGAGAACTCTACTGGTCGTTGGTTTACTTTTAACACTAAAGATGTTCCTCTTGCTGTTGTCATATCGAACTCATAAAAATCGAGTATATCAACAAAGATATAACTTTCTTTTCCATGTAGTGTTACGTTTTCTCCATTCACTAGTATTTGAATCTCTTTACTAATTGTCTTTATATTATTTGTATTCGGAACTTCCTCTATCGCATCTTTTTTTGTATCCTCTGATTTTGCTACAATTTGTTCTTTGTCCTCTTCTGCTGATACAATCCCTGTTACTTCTTCATTAAGATCTCGAAAACTACCATCACCAATATTCTCATAGACAATTGTGAAATTCTCATAAACCTTATCGTCCATGCTTGCATATACATTATTCACTTTGATATCTTCTTGGTAAGGCAAATCCATAAACTCTAATAACTGACCTAGTGTATAGTAGTTGAGAATTTCAATCGTATCACCATCAGCAATATTATAATATTCTGATACTAACTTATGGTTTGCTACTACAAATTTCGGACACACCACATTCTTTTTATTAAATGTAAATGTAATTGTACTACTATATTCCGGAATTTGATTGATACATAATTCCGCAGCCTTTCCAGCTGTTGATTCCACTATCTCAATTTTATCATTTTGAAGAATTGCTGTATTAATGCCAGTTTCTTTTCCATTGAGTTTTACTATAGCAGCTTCTCCTAGCTCACCACGAACCATTCGCGTCTGGCCATTCACTGTATATTGAATCGCATTACCTCTCTTTGGAAACAATTTTTCATTTGGAAAACCATACTGAATTGCTGCATCAACAATTGTAAGTTTGCTGTTATCATATAACTTTGTACGTTCTCCATTCACATTAACGAATATAAAATTATTCTTCTGCTCATAGTAATTAAGACAGATACCAATTGGTGTAACAAGAAGTGGATCTTTCTTAATCTTCGTTGGTAAGAAGTTTACTTCTCCTAATACTTCTTCTCCTCGAAGCGCAACTCGTTCCTCTGGTAATCCAAGGTTTTGAGCCAGTGCCTCTACAAATCCTATAACCTTACCACCACCACCTACTACGAATACTGCACTTACTGGTTTTCCACCATTTAACTCAATTATCTTCTCTGCTACATTCTTCGTTATGAACATAATTGTGTCTTTTAACGCATCTTTAACTTCATCTACTGAAATTTTATGAGAGATTCCCATAATATCTTTATATGTTATCGTTTTTTTCTTTGCACAACCTTGTTTAATTTTCTCTGCTTCTGAAAATACTACGAGGTATCTTTGCATAATCTTTTCTGTCAATTCATCACCTGCATACGGCATCATACCATATGCAACAATACTTCCATCTTTTGTGACTGATATATCGGATGTTCCTGCACCAACATCAACTAATGCTATATTAAGCATTCTAAACTTCTCCGGTATCGCCACATTAATCGCTGCAATCGGCTCTAATGTTAAATTCGCAACTTGTAATCCCGCTTTTTCTACTGCACAGTATAATCCACTAATTACCTCTTCTGGCAAAAATGTTGCTAATAATTCAACACTAATTCTACTTGCCTTATGATCCTCTAATTTCAACATCGGATAATCATTCAAATAATAGCGTACAGGCGTATATGCTACACAATAAAAATCAATATCCTCTTCCTACATTTCTTCGCGAATAGTATCATATGCCTTCTCTACAGCCAGCAAGTCTAACGAATGAATATGCACATCTGTTAAT
>NZ_JAVBNS010000254.1:0-9330 GCF_031551385.1 Anaerosporobacter sp. | reverse complement strand
TTCTTGTGATTCGTATACAGCAATATAATCACTAGCAAAGCTACGTTCCATAAGGATTCATACAAAAATGTCGGATGTACCTGAATATATTCCACTCCATCTATCACAACAAGATGATTCATCAAATCCGTAGTAATATTTGGTGCTGCTACTTCTGCTTTATTAATCTGCATAGCAAAAATTCCATCACAGTATCCTCCGAATGCCTCTCTATTGAAGAAGTTTCCCCATCTACCAATAATTTGTCCTATCAGTAATCCAACACAACTCGTATCTGCAAGCAATGTAAAAGATACCTTCTTAACTCTTGCAAACACATATGCCGTAAGAGCACCCGCTATGATGCCACCGTAGATTGCAAGTCCACCACCACGTAGATTAAAAACACTCCAAAGATTATCTTTGAATTCATCAAAAGCAAATATCACGTAATAAATCCTTGCACCAATGACAGAAACAATAATTGCATATAAAGCAAAATCAAGATACATTTCCTTATTCTGCTTTGTTCTCTGTGCTTGCCATTCTACCAACCAAAATCCCGCCAACATTCCTAATGCAATAATTATTCCATAATACGCAATCGGAATGCCAAACAAATTAATTTCAGTACCTAAGTTCTCAATTTCTATTCCAAACTTAGGAAACCGTATGCTTGCATCTAATAGCATTTCATCATATCCTTTCAGCGCAAGATGATGTTCATCCTATTATTTCCTATACATTAAAACGGAATAATATTACATCTCCATCTTGTACAACATATTCTTTACCTTCTGAACGAACGAGTCCTTTATCTTTCGCTGCATTATAGCTTCCAGAAGCTACAAGATTGTCATAACTAACAATTTCTGCACGAATGAATCCTCTTTCAAAATCTGTATGAATCTTACCAGCAGCTTGAGGTGCTTTCATTCCTTTTGTAATTGTCCAGGCACGTGTTTCTTGCTCTCCTGCTGTAATATAACTGATCAAACCTAGGATTGCATAACTTGCATGAATTAGTTTCTCAAGTCCCGACTCTTTTAATCCCAAATCTTCTAAAAATTCTTTCTTTTCTTCATCATCAAGTTCTGCAATTTCCTGTTCAATTTGCGCACAGATAACAAATACTTCTGAATCTTCACTTTTTGCAAATTCTCTAACTTTTGCTACCATTTCATTATCTGCACCATCTGTAGCAAGATCATCTTCATTAACATTCGAAGCATAGATAACTGGCTTATATGTCAATAGATTATATGATTCAATCAAATCTTTTTCTTCGTCATCATCAGCTTCAAAGCCTTTTGCAAGTTTTCCTTCTTCTAAGAATTCTTTTAATCGCTTGATTAATTCTACTTCTTTCGCAAGTGTTTTATCATTCTTAGCACCTTTTGAAGCTCTTGAAAATCTTCTATCAAGTACTTCGATATCCGAGAATATTAATTCAAGATTAATTGTCTCGATATCACGAAGTGGGTCAACATTTCCATCTACATGGATTACGTTTGTATCTTCAAAACAACGAACAACATGTACAATTGCATCTACTTCACGAATATTAGATAAGAATTGGTTTCCTAAACCTTCTCCTTTCGATGCTCCTTTTACAAGACCTGCAATATCAACAAATTCTACAACTGCCGGAAGAATCCTTTGAGAACTATACATAGCAGAAAGAACATTTAATCTCTCATCTGGTACAGGCACAATACCTACATTTGGGTCAATTGTACAGAATGGATAGTTTGCTGATTCTGCCCCTGCTTTTGTTAATGAGTTAAATAATGTACTCTTCCCTACGTTTGGTAAACCTACGATTCCTAATTTCATTTGTGTCTCCTTTTCTATCTTTCAAACATTTTTTATTCTTAACATCAATCTCTTGATTCTATTACCATAAGAATTCCTTCCTTCAAATGTATAATCCCTTTCTCTTCAAGAAGCTCATTACTGATACCAATACTCTCGCCCTTTACTAACGTTGCATTGTGTAAAGGATATTTGAAACCAGTCAATGTTACTCCTGTCACAGAGTCCGTATACGGGATAAGGGATATATATTTTCCATGGACGTTCTCTTTACTTAGATACGTATCTGTATCAATAACATAGATTTGATTATGGGAATCCACAATCTTTGCTGTAATCTGATGCTCTAAAAAAATTGATAACAAATTTACATTTGCAAACACATGATCAATTCTTGTTCCTGTTGCACCAAGAATTGTTACGGATGTTGCACCAACTTCTATCGCTGTAACAATTGCCAAATGCGTATCTGTATAATCCTTTTCTGGAGGAAATTCCTTCAATACCATATCTGTGTTTTCGTTTACAATTCGATTTTTTACCTCTTGTAGTATAGACGGATTCAAAGAATCAAAATCACCAAGGATATAATTAACAGGAATATCTAATAATTTTGCCATCTCAAGTCCGTGGTCTGCCGCAATTACCATATCAAAACTCTCTGTCTCTAGGTAAGTCTTAACAAAATCCGTTTCTATCGTTCCTCCAGTAATAATTAATGTTTTCATCTATACACCTGCTTTGGTTACTCTACTTCATCTTCTCATTAAATGTCTTCACATTGTTTGCTTTATCACCAGAAAAAACTGCTGTACCAGCAACGATGATATTCGCTCCGGCTTTCACAATCTCTTCTACATTATCTAGATTCACTCCACCATCTACTTCAATATCAATATTCAAACCTCTATCGTTTATTAGTTGACGGAGTTTTTCGATTTTATTCAAAGAAAATGGAATGAATTTTTGTCCGCCAAACCCAGGATTCACACTCATTATGAGCACCATATCAAGTTCATCAAGTACATACTCAAGAACTTCTATTGGTGTCGCTGGATTTAATGCTACACAAGCTTTCTTTCCATACTCTTTAATCTTTTGAATCGTACTGTGAAGATGTTTACACGCCTCATAATGAACCGTAATAATATCTGCTCCTGCCTCTACAAAAGATTGAATATATCGACTAGGTTCTTCAATCATTAAATGCACGTCAAAAACACGGCTTGTCTTGCCGCGTAACGATTGCATCACTGGTATACCAAACGAAATACTTGGCACAAACATTCCATCCATAACATCAATATGAATATACTCTGCGCCTGCTAAATCAATTGCTTCTACTTCTTCGCCTAATTTCGAAAAATCTGCCGCAAGAATTGACGGTGATAACTTGTTCATAAAAATAACCATGCCTCTTTCTTTCGGAATATGCTTCCTAGTATTTTTTCTTATCTTTTAATTCATTGTATAATAATAGATAATTTTCATATCTTGTTTTACTTATCTTATTCTCCTGTAAAGCTTGTTTTACAGCACATTGTGGCTCATTGATATGAGCACATCCTTGAAACCTGCAACCATCTTCATATGGAAGAAATTCCGGAAAATACGATTTCAATTCCTCTTTTTCAAAATTATCAATATATAATGAACTGAATCCTGGTGTGTCAAATATAAAGGAATCATCATCTATCGCAAACAATTCCGAGTGTCTCGTTGTATGTTTTCCTCGCTTAATCTTTTCACTAATACAACCGACTTCCATCTGTGCCGTAGGTATTAGCGAATTAATAATAGAGGACTTTCCTACTCCAGAAGGTCCTGCAAGAACAGTCGTTTTACTCTTAACGATATCTTGAATCTGCTGTATTCCTTCCCCTTGCAATGCACTTGTAAAAAGAACATGATATCCACCAAGATGGTATGTCTCTTTTAACAACTCTTGCTCTTTCTCTGTAACAATATCCTGCTTATTAAAACACACATACGTCTCTACATCTTGTTTATTCATCATAATCAAGAATCGATCCAATAAATTCAAATTCGGATTTGGACTTGCAGCCGCAAAGATAACAAGCGCTTGGTCAATATTCGCAACCGCCGGACGAATCAACTCATTCATTCTAGGTAATATTGCTACAATATTACCTAGTTTCTTATCTTCATCTAGTTCTTCAATCTCTACATTATCGCCAACAAGTGGCTTAATCTTTTGATTACGAAAGATTCCTTTCGCTTTACATTCATATACCCCTTTTGAGGGTACATGAATGTAATAAAAACCTGCTATACCTTTAATAATTTTTCCCTGCATTATTTAGCTACCTTCTTAAATACTACATCAACTTCACCGAATTCTTCACCATCTAAATAGAATATTACTGTTGCAGAACCTTCCTTCGTACCTTTTAATGTTACCGTCTTTGGAAAATCTGCAAACGATAATGTCTGCTTAAAGGCATCCATAATTGGATTGTTTGAATCATCATCATAGTAAATATCAATAGAAACAACACCATCTTCCATCTCATCTGCAAACGGATTACTGCTCATTGTTACTTTTGCTGTATAGATATACTCTATTACTTCCACTTTTGGTCCAAGACTTACCGTAAAGTCAATCTTTGTTCCCTCTTCTACTTCTGTATTTGGTGAGTAAGATTGTTCCATTACTGTACCCTGTGCATAAGTATCGGAATTACTTGTGCTAACTTTTCCTTTTCCAAGACCATTTGCTTTCAAGATATCTTCTGCTTGTGACTGCGTATAGTTACTTAAATCTGGAACTTTAACGTATTTTATTTCTTTTCCTTTACTGATATAAACGGTTATTGTATCACCTTTTTTCACTTCAGAACCAGCTTCTGGCGAAGTACGTACAACTAGGTTTTCTGCTACCGTATCACTATATTCGTATTCATGTACTACTTTAAGCTCTTGATCGTTCTTAAGAACGGTGTCAGCTTGTTCAAGCGTCAAGCCTGCCACATTACGTAGTTGATTCGATTCCACTCCTGTACTTACAACAAGTGTAATTTCAGTGTTCTTATCAACTTCTTCTCCTGCTACAACACTTTGCTCAATGATATAGTTTTCTGGAATTACATCTGACGCTTTGAAATCATTTCTAGAACTCAAGTCTGCAGCTTTTAGCAATGCAATTGCTTCTTCTAACGACTTGCCTTTCAAATCAGGAACAATTGTTTTAGTCGAAGTTTCCTCGTCTTTGTTATCCTCTTCTTTTGTGTCTTCTTCTGGAAGTGTACTTTCATTTGTCGTATTACTATTTGGCAATTTACTTCCTGAATTAGATTTGAATAGTCCAAAACCTTTCCCTACTATAGCAATAATTACAATACCCAAAATAATTACAACAGTTACAGAACCTGCAATAATGAATTTCTCTAATTTAGGATCCACATCTTTTTCATCATCTGAATCCGCGTCTTCCGACTCGTACAATTGATTCTCATCGTTTGACTCATCATAATTATTCACACTTCTATGATTTGTATTGTTCATATTCGAATGTGCCGATGCTTCTCTAATCTCTCCAACTTGTTCTGGTGTAAGACTAATCGTTGGCGAGTCCATAGCAGCAACTGGTGCCATCTTAACAAATTCACCATTCGGATTCGCTAAAGAACGTTTTAAATCTTGAATTAATTCAGATGCACTTAGATAGCGACGCTCTGGTTTTTTCTGCATACATTTCTGTACAATTTTATCAAGACTTGGCGGAATTGTTGGATCAAGTTGTCTTAGTGGTGTCGCTTCCCCTTGAATATGAAGCAATGCTACAGACACTGCATTATCTCCTTCGAATGGAACTTTACCACATAGCATCTCGTATAAAGTAACACCTAAAGAATAGATATCACTCTTTTCATCGCTGTAGCCGCCTCTTGCTTGTTCTGGTGAGATATAATGTACGGAACCCATTGCATTAGAAGTAATCGTATTCGATGAAGCAGCCTTTGCAATACCAAAGTCTGTCACCTTTACTTTTCCTTCACGTGAAATAATTATGTTCTGAGGCTTAATGTCTCTATGAATAATATGATTCATATGTGCTGCTTCCATACCTTGCGCAATTTGAATTGCGATACCTACAGCTTCTTTTATCTCTAGTTTATCTTTTCTTTCAATAAAACTCTTTAATGTAATGCCTTCTACCAATTCCATTACAATATAATGTAGGTTTCCATCGTCTCCTACGTCATATACATTCACTATATTCGGATGGGATAATCCCGCAGCAGATTGTGCTTCTCCTCTGAATTTTGAGACAAATGTTTGGTCATCACTATATTCAGGTTTTAAAACTTTTATTGCGACATTACGGTTTAGGCGATGACATTTTGCTTTGTAAACATCAGCCATTCCCCCTGCTCCGACCTTTTCTATAATTTCATATCTGTCGCTAATAAACATTCCTGGTCTAATCATTCTTTCACCTCTCTATTATGGTTTTACAACGATTGCTGTAATATTATCTTTGCCACCATATTCATTTGCTTTCTCAATTAAAGCTCTAACTGCACTTTTGATTCTATCTTTTCTTGATTCTACGATTTCAAAAAGCTCTGTATCATCAATCATATTCGTTAAACCATCAGAACAGATTAGTATTATATCTTCTTCCTTCAAAGCAACTTCGAAGAAATCAGGAATTGCCCCACTATTCGCACCCAACGCCCTAGTGATTATATTTTTATTCGGATGAACTCTCGCTTCACTCTTACTTATCTCACCATTTTTAATCATCTCTTCTACAAGAGAATGATCTCTGGTAATTTGTTTTATATCATCATGTACTATATATAAGCGAGAGTCTCCAATATTGGCAACATATAAAACTTCATCAATAATTGTTGCAGCTACAAATGTCGTCCCCATACCTTCTAAATTAGGATTATCTTTTGCTTCTTTTAAAAGTAGCGTATTCGTATTCTTAATCGCTTCTTCAAAAAGTCTAATAGGTGATGTCAACTTGCTATTTCGTATATACTCAACAACCTTTTCCACACTAAACCGAGATGCAAAATCTCCTGCGCTATGTCCTCCCATGCCGTCAGCAACTATAAATAAATTGGGAAGGCTGCCAACTGGATTCTGTTCACAAAAAACATAGTCCTGATTCATCTTACGTTTTACACCGATATCTGTAATAGAAAATGATTCCATGGCGTTACCTCCTTATTAACTAGTGTGCTCATCCATGTAACTTTTTCTGAGCTGTCCACAGGCTGCGTCAATATCCGAGCCCATTTCTCTTCTAATAGTAACATTAATTCTATTTTTTTCAAGTATATTTTTGAAATTTTGCACAAACTGCATCTGCGTTTGCTTGAAATCTCTTTCCTTAATTGGATTTACAGGAATCAAATTCACATGACAATTTAACCCCTTTACTACTTGAATTAATTCCTTTGCATTTGCCTCACTGTCATTTACACCTTCTACTAAACTATACTCAAACGAAATACGTCTTCCTGTTTTATTATAATAGAATGTAACAGCTTCTATAATCTCTTTAATTGTATACTTATTCGCAATCGGCATAATTTCTTTACGAATCGTATCATTGGGCGCATGCAAGGAAATTGCTAATGTAATCTGCAACTCTTCTTCCGCAAGTTCTCTAATGCGATTCACAAGACCACATGTCGATACTGTAATGTTTCTTTGACTAATATTCAATCCATTCTCATCTGTTAATAATGAAAGAAACTGCAACACATGATCGTAATTATCAAGTGGTTCTCCTGTTCCCATAAGCACTACATTCGAAACCCGTTCTCCCGATATCTGCTGAATTTTATAGATCTGATCTAGCATCTCTGCCGGAGTTAAGTTTCTCTCTAGTCCGCCAAGGGTAGAGGCACAAAACCGACACCCCATTCTACATCCTACTTGTGATGAAATACAAACTGAATTTCCATGTTTGTATTTCATTAAAACACTTTCAATCACTCGGTTATCAGAAAGTTCGAACAAAAATTTACACGTTCCATCTTTTACTGATTCTCTTTTATCTACAACATGCAAGGAAGTTAGTTCAAAATTCTCTTCTAATTTATCTCTTAACGCCTTCGATAGATTCGTCATCTCATCAAAACTATTCACTAATTTCTTATGCATCCACTCATAGATCTGTTTCGCACGAAATGTTTTTTCTCCTAGCTCTTCCATTACTATTTTAACTTGTTCAAAATTCATGGATTTTAAATCACGCTTATCCATACTATGTTATCACCTTCCGATTCATTCCTGTTCATTCTTAGCAATTTTAGTTTCCCTTGCAAATCAACTCTATTTTTAAATCATTACTTTCTTACTAGTCTTGCCAAGAAAAATCCATCTGTATTATATATTCCTGGTATGAAATTAACATAACCATTCGCTACCGTGCTATCTTTTCCTTCTTGTTTTACAAATCTCTCAGGCAAATAATTTTCAAGCGATTGCAATTCAAAATCATAGTTATCTACAAACCACTTTACATTATTAAGGTTTTCTTCCTTATTCACTGTACATGTACTATAAACTAAGATTCCGCCTTTTTTTACATATTGCCAGATAACGCTTAGGATATCTCTTTGAAGTTGTGCAAGTTCCTTTTGTTTCTCTGGTGTAATATTGTATTTGATATCGTTTTTCTTACCAATTACGCCAAGCCCAGAACAAGGTAAATCTGCTATCACAACATCTGCTTTACCAATTAACGTCTCATCTAATTGTAATGCATCTTGCACTCTTGGTTCTACATTTGTAAATCCTAGACGTTCTACATTCTGCTTAATTAAATCTACTTTGTATTCTGTTAAATCACAAGCAATAACATTTCCAGTTCCATTTAGTAGTTGTGCTACATGAAGACTCTTTCCTCCTGGCGCTGCACACACATCTACAACAACAGCATTTTCTTTTATTCCTGCCGCATGTGCAACCATCATAGAGCTTTCATCTTGTACTTGAAATAAACCATCACCGAATCCATACAGCCTTTGAATAGAATCATATTCTGCTATACGAAGTGCTTCCCCTACATAAGCTCCGTCACTTACAAGTACTCCTTGTTCTTCAAGACCTTTTCTTAATTCCTCTATCGTTGTCTTATTCGTATTGCAACGGATTGTCGTTTCTCGTTCCGATAATGAAACTTCCAACATCTTCTCAATCTTGTCAAACGAGAATTCTTCTAGCCAATTTCGTATAATCCATTCAGGCATTGAATACGTGACACTAAGATATAATATCGGCTCTTTCGATTTATCTGGATACGTGATTTGATCAAGTTCTCTACTAATCGTTCTAAGAACACCATTAACAAATCCTTTAAGGTTATGAAACCCTTTCTTTGTTGCTAGTTTTACCGACTCATTACACGCCGCACTTACTGGTACTTGATTCATGTATTTGATTTGATAAACACCTAATCGTAAAATATTTCGAATTACAGGTTTTTGTTTATTCACTTTAACTTTTGAGAATTGATTGATAATATAATCCATCTCTATCATTCTCTCT
>NZ_JAVBNS010000068.1:0-6590 GCF_031551385.1 Anaerosporobacter sp. | reverse complement strand
AGTATATTAAAAATCCACTTAGTAATGCGCCCACAATCGCTACAAATGGCATTACATATAGTGCTACATCTCCAATTGCATCGTAATAACTTGTGCTTCCATAGGAAATTAATAGCACAACCGCAACCGCTGCTCCTGCGTTGATTCCAATCATACCTGATTCCGTTAATTCATTTCTTGTTACGCTTTGCAATACACAGCCTGCCGTTGATAGGCAAACACCTACTACAATCGCTACACAGATTCGCGGCAGTCGAATATCCCATATTGTTGTTGTTTGAAGAAGTGTTCCTTGACCAAACAGTGTCTTAATCACATCACCAAATGAAATCGAGTAACTTCCCCAAGCAATTGCTAGTAAGAACGTAACTACAAAGAGAATGGTCACGATTATTGAGCTTATATAAACTCGCTTTTTCATTACACACTCTCCTTCCGAATCATCCATATAAATAGAGGTACTCCAACAAGCGATGTGAATAATCCAATTGGTGTCTCATATGGCTGATTTACTAGTCTTGCTAATACATCTGCCCAAATTACAAGTGTTGCTCCGAATAAAAAGGATATCGGCATAACCTTTCGATAATCCTGTCCGAACATTTTACGTACAATATGTGGAACGATTAATCCGATAAATGATACATTTCCCGCAACGGCAACACATACTGCACACATTGGAATCAATAGTAGTAACGTAATCATTCGAATCTTAACGGGATTTTCTCCAAGTCCAATACAGACATCTTCACCTAGATTTACTATATTAATCTTTGGTGCGAAGAACAAGGCTATCCCAGTTGCGATTCCACCTACAACAAGTACTAATCGTACACTATCCCAATTAACCGCACGAAATCCTCCTGAAATCCAAAAGGCAAGACTTTGTGACTTGTTTGTTAATAACGCAATAACTGTAGCCATTGAGATAAAGAATGTACTAAGTGCCGTTCCTGCTAGTAACAATCGCGATATATTCATATTTCTAGCATTCTTCATACTGAATCCTAAAACGAAAAGTCCACTTACCATCGCTCCGATAAATGCTGCTATTGTATTGCCTAATAGTCCATAGATTGACGAACTTGCTCCTACTAGTGCAATTGCAAGTGTTGCACCCTGTGTAATTCCCATTAACGAAGGTTCTGCGACCTCGTTTCTAGTTACACCTTGCATCATTGCCCCTGCCACGCCAAGAATACCGCCAACTAAGGCGGTACAGATTGCTCTTGGCATTCTCACATCTCGGACTATTTGCATATCTAATATCTCTTCAAAACGAAAGATACTATTCCACACCGTTTGTAACGGAATTTGTTTTGCACCTGCACAAATCGCAACCAATAGCCCAACGATTGCAGTTATACTGCACAAGCCAATCAATATAACTTTTTTCTTACTCATTTGTACTTGCTAATAACTCTTCTACTTCTTCTAAAAATGCTAATCGTCCAATTGGGCTATATCCCTGATTGAAGTATGGGCTTGCAGTAAGATTAATCACATGCCCTTCTTTCACAGCATTCACACTATTCCAAATGCTACCATCTGTCAATGTTGCTAAATCTTCATTTGTCGCAACAACAAAGATATAATCGGAATTGATTTCTGCTAATCCTTCATAGGTTACTACTGGTAAACTAACATTTTCTTGTTCTGGCATTCCCTCTGGCTTTGCTAATCCCATATCATCATAGAATATTGTTCCAAGCCCTGCACTATCGAAGATAAATAAGCTTCCGCTACTTGCTAGAAATGATAGATACGATGTCTCTTTACCATATGTTTCTTTGATTCTGTCACCAACTTCACTCGCTTTGCTTAGATATGTATTCATCCATTCTGTTGCTTTTTCCTCTTCACCAAATACTGTTGCAACATGCATAAAGTCT
The DNA here is from genome assembly GCF_031551385.1 of Anaerosporobacter sp. GTDB lineage: Bacteria > Bacillota > Clostridia > Lachnospirales > Lachnospiraceae > Anaerosporobacter. Next base: position 4,698 of record NZ_JAVBNS010000068.1, on the reverse strand, counting down.
TCTTTCCAGTCCATCTGCTTCATCTCAAGCATTATAACTGGTGCAACTTTAGATAATTGGTCATACATTTTCTCTTGTACTGTTGAAATTACAATTAAATCTGGTTCTAAAGCAATAATTGCTTCTACGTCCATCTCTGCAATCATGCTATAACCTAGGATTTTTGCTTCTTCTAAAACATCTTCAAGGTAAGATGGAAATCTTGTATAATCATAAGCATCACTGTTTGCTGTTCCAACTACATCATATCCTAGAATTGATAGGATATCACTTGTGCCGCTGATATCAACGATTCTTTGTGGATTACTAGGAATCTCGACTGTGCCTTTTATATCAGTAATTGTTCTTGTTGGATTTGCATCTTCTGTGTTTGTATCTTTATTGTTTGCTTTCTTCGTTCCATTTGTTTCAGTCGATTCATTTGTTTCAACCGTTTTATTTGTTTCATTCTTTGTATCTTTGCTTGAGCAACCAACTAGTCCTACCGCTAAAACGATCATGCTCATAGCAACCATCATATACTTTTTCATCATGTAATCTCCTATTATTCTTTATTGTTAGTCCTTCGTGTAACTATTGAAAACTATAGTCTTCACAGTCACCTCTCATTACGGTAACTTTTGTTTTACACCTCTCACTCAAGTTATTCACAACTAACTGTTTTTGAATTATATAGGAATGTGATTTACTTTGCAATACTTTCACCTTTATTAATAATTTTGTAACCTAATCAGATTATTTTTGTATGATTTTACAATTGAATTATATCTAGAAATATGTTTTACTGAAATTACTTAGAATTCTTAATCTGTACACCTATTACATTTATGGAGAATATCATTATGCAAACAAATATTACATCGTCTGATGCATTTACTAAAACGGTTCTTACTGAACTGCAATTTAAACCTATAAAACAGAAGAATTGTATCCTATATCAAAATCCAAACAGACCTGAAGACGGTTATCTGTTATCCTATGTACGCCCGAATTGCTATTCCTTTGGGATTGCTGATTTTACAGTTCCCCATTGTTTTCGACTTACATTCGATAACCCTGAGCATCTAATCCGTTTTGGTATTGTTTATAAAGGTTCTACGAATTTCAAATTAGAGAATCAACCGATCTCCTCTTTTAAACCCTCTTCTTTCTTCGTAATAGAGAAAGGGATCAAAGGGCAGCAGGCTTGGAAGCGTGGAGAACACTATCATGGTGCAGAAATTATACTATATGAATCCTATGTAACGCAGTATCTAAAAGAACACTTTCATTTCGATTTTGACTACAGTAAGTTTTCAGAAAATGTAACATATCCTTATCTTCCACTTGAAGTTAACATGGCACTTGAGAAGATGCAGACTCTTTCTGCTCAGAATTCCTTAAATCCTCTTATATTAGAGAGTTGTATCCTAGAATGTATCTCGGCAATCGTTCAAACGGTAGAATCTTCTTCTGACAATGCATTTACGAAGCAACTTCATTATGGAAAAGTCAAAATTGGAACAAATAAATATCTTCATCTTAGCACAAACGATATCCAGTCCATACAAAAGGCTCATGAAATATTAACAATTAGCTTGCAAGCTCCTCCCACGATTGAACATCTCAGCGAACTTGTACTGCTAAGTCCCCAAAAGTTGAAAGCTGGATTTTCCTATTACTATCATATGTCTATTGGACGTTATATTACCTCTACTCGTATGGCAACGGCTGAAAACCTACTTAGTACAACGAATTTAAGTATCGCTGAAATTGCGGAACAGGTTGGTTATCCTTATGCAAGTAATTTTATTAAGATGTTTCGTCAAACCTATCAATGTACACCACTTGAATACAGACATCGACTAATGTGTTCCTCCTGATTTGTAATCGATTGCTGCTGATTTATCGATAGCATACATGACGTAATCGCCGTATTTGAATTCAAATGTATTCCCATAACTATCTGTCTTTACCACTTGTGAACCTTCCAGTTTCCACATATTACAGTATCCATTCAATGCATTCTCTTTGTTAATATAACTTAGATTTGCTTGCTCCGCCTCTATTTGATATGTGACTATGTCAAAATTGACAATAATATATCCTTTATCAAGCCAAATATCCTCTGTGAAATCAACTCCTCCCTTGTTTTTGATATAGGCTGATAAATCATAATCTTTCGCTAATACATGTACATCACTTGGCAAATAATATTCTCCATACCAGTTTTGCACCGATTGTATCACTGTTTTCGAATCAACTGTGGCAGGAATTGTACCAGTCGGTGTGTATTTTCCAGAACCAATATATGTCCGAAATGTTTTGTCGATACCGATATCACCAAATGTAAACACCGTACCATTTTGTTTTTTTATCTCTTTTGATGTTTTCTCTGTTACAAACGCTGTATTCGCAATCTCTATTTCTGGCACTTGCCAGTATTCACTTCCCAGTACATACATTTTCTTATTAAGCTTGTCTTTATCACTACCTACCTTAATCATGTAATTCCGTTTCGCTTCAAATGTTTCCGTGTAGTAAAGATCAACTTCTTGCCGATTCTGTCCTTTCCTATCGACATAGTAAAACCTTGGTGTTATCTTGATGTAATCCTCTTCATTATACATATTGCCTACTGTCGTAAATTTAAATCTTGTACAATATCCTAATTTAACAGCACCTACTGTATCATCTGTAGGATGACTTCCATTTACAAGTGGAAATGTATACTTTGCTAACCTACCTGTTACCAATCCGTTTTGATTATTAACTCCGACGCTATAGTTTGTTCCCGTTAAAGTGAGGGAATCCTTGTTTCGAAATACACTTTGCCATGTTGGATAATCACTTATATCATATATGGTTAAACCATAAACTCTACCACTTACATTTACAAATATACTATCGATTGCAACATAATCATCAATAATATAATTTGCCAAATACTCTGTCTTATCATAGCCGTTGTTTGCATCACAATTAATTGCAGGTGCTTCAAACTGTATCTCATAGTTTCCTTCGTTAACCCACGTTGGCAGATAAAATGTCGTTTCTTCCGAATCCATTGTAACCCAAGTGTTTGCTTTTATATATCTTGTTCCTTTATATACATCGAATGGAAACTTAGCTTGCTGATATGCTATGTATTTTGCATAGTCTCTATCGCCGTATCCCGGATAATCATTATGACTCCCTGTAGTTGATAGTCTTATCGTAAATGTTTTATCAAGTATTAACGAAGCTCTGTTTGTTTCTGGATTAACCATCTGATTATACGCCTTTAAATCTGTTACTTTTGCATCACAAACCGTTGGCGTATGAACAATAATAGAATTCACTTCTACATCATAATTTTTAGGTAATCCAGATATCACATTAATTGAATCTAGTATTGTAGTTGTTGTATTATACTGTACTACTCCATTCGATTCATATTCCATATTTGCCTTATCCCGTGGTATTACTAGATTCTTCCTATAAATTGCATTCTCATTGCACACTTTTGTTTCTGGTATCTCCGAAGGTCTTGGCCCTTCTTTTAATGTTTCGCTATCGTCCATAATGGTCACGCCATTAAAAACCAGCTTATCATTTGTAACGGTAGGTACTCCAACAATCTTCTCGACGCACTCTGCTATATCCTCATCATTTATCAATGGCTTTGTGTAACCACCTACAATATTTTCTGATACTAGCGTCATATTCTCCTCATATCCTTCTGGATCAAGAACATGATCTTGCCACTTTTTACTTATCTTAGTCTCTATTCTTGGGGCATTAATACCCACAGCTTTTACATAAAGATTGCTCTCTGGTAATGCTTCGTTTTTCACACGCACCCCATCTAATGTATACACGCGTAAGTACGAGACTCGCCAATAGGCAACTTTTCTTTCTACTATAACTTCTTGCGTTTTCGTACTTTCCTCGCTCTTTTCTACATAATCATATATGTCTTCACCCGTTTCTTCGTTGGTATCAACCTTTTCCCAACTTTGCCATGATAATAGATAGGTTTTATCTGCCACTATCGTATATGGTACAGTTACTACTTCTTTTACGAACTTGTATGTATAGAGATATTCTTCCGATGTTGCATTGACATAAACACTTTCTGTCGTTGGTACTCCCTGCTCTACATCAAATTGTTCATTTCCTCTTACATCGGCTTTAATTACTACTTCTGGCGAAGGATCTTCTAATGGCACAAGAATAGAATCCGGCATGATATCATCTTCTGGCTCATCGACGTCATCCTCTGGTTTATACATGGCTATCAACTTTAAACCTTTTGTATCTGTCGCTTCTACTTCTCGATTCATTACCTGCGCAAGTGTTGCACCATCAACACCCTTCTTTAGTTTCCCTTGCATCGACGTTGGCTTGGACATATTCATATAATAGCTTCGATACAGTATATATTTTTTTCCTTTAAATCGATATGTCTCCGGAAATGTATAAGTTACCTTTTCATCAAGTTTAGCCTTTTCCAAATCCTTTATATACATTAGCTCATGTTCCTCAGTATGATACTCTACCGATACTGGTACATCAACGTCTAATTTGGTTGGGTGATATTCTACTGGGATATTGAAGTATTGCTTGAAGTCATTCAATGTACTTGTCCCCCAACTCTCTGCGCCGCTTATACCAGACAATGTATAATAAGGTCCTTTTTTGAAGTTTCCACTATTATAGACTCCGAAAATACCATTT
>NZ_JAVBNS010000073.1:0-9943 GCF_031551385.1 Anaerosporobacter sp. | reverse complement strand
GAAAAGCTTTGGATACTTTTGACGTAATTCTTTCAATTGCTCTGGATAAGTAGCTCCAATTACTGCACCTACACCTGTATAACCATATTTACCCGGTAGTGCTTCACCCCATTGTTCGCAGAGAGATGCCATAGTTTCATATACCGTTTTATCATTTATCTTTGAATCCTGTAATTCAACAGAGGAAGGATTTGATGTTTTCGCTAGTACAAAAATTCCTTTGTTTTGTTTTTGGCATACTTTGATTAATGGCTCAATACAGTCTGTACCTAAATATCCGTTAACTGTCAACGCATCACCACCAAATGGCGTAAATGAATTGCCCTCTACTTCCGTTGTACCTAACCAACCATCAGCATATGCTTCCATGGTTGAACCAATATCTCCACGTTTGCCATCAACAATAACAAACATTCCTTTTGATTTCGCATAGGAAATAGTTTCAGCCAAAGTGCGTACACCTTGCCAGCCATATTTTTCATAATATGCTGCTTGTGGTTTTATTGCAGGAATAATATCATACACGGAATCAATAAGCTCTTTATTGAAACGCAGTACCGCATCCGCTGCACCTTCTAATGTTTTACCATGTTCTTGATAGGCAGCTTCTTTTAAATAGTCAGGAATAAAGTCGAGTTTTGGATCAAGTCCCATAACGGTAGGATTTTTAGTTTCCATTATTTTTGAAATCAAAATGTCAAATGACATCGTAGTACCTCCTTTTTGCCTTCTCTTTGATTTTAAAAGCATCGCTGCACGAGCTAGCTTTTCGACTTCTTGAGGATATAAACCACGAAACTCGTCACGATGCAATGAGTCCCAAGGAGTTTTTGATTTATGCGGTACATCAGAAAGGTTAAGCAAGTAATCCGTCGTAGTGTGAAGAACATTCGCAAGTCTAACAAGTGTTTCCTTATCAGGCTCTCTTAATCCACTCTCATATCGTGAAATGTTTCTTCTGTCACAACCCACTAAATGCCCAAGAAATTCTTGTGTATAACCTAGTTGAATACGTAATTCGCAGATTCTCTGCATAAATCTCACCTCCGATATCCATTGTAATGCATTTATAACATAATGAAAGAGATTGCGCCAATATGGAGCTATCTTTATAGTAAGTGCTATCTTTATAATAGGTGCTTTATTATCCAACTTAATTAAAGCAGTCTTAGGTCAACGGTGCGTTGCACGATTTACAATACCTTCCTACACTCTGTAAGTTTTTCAGATATTAATCTATATACCTAATTACTCAATTCCAAAACTAAATTGCTCTAATTTTGATTGTAATCTCCAAGAAACATACTTAAAGATAACTCTCCGAGGACAACTTTCATCAAGATGTGTCACATGCTTTATTGTATCTCCACGAAATATAACTTCTCCCAAATACTCCTTTTTATCAATTGTAAGTTTAAATTTCAAAACAGCATTAAACTCATATTTACTTGATTTGAAAATGCAATCAAGTTTCGTTCTAAGTTTTGATGCTGTTCGTTTTCTTGATTTTGAAAGCTTGATTAGCTCCTTATTAAAATCTTCTATATTTAAAATTTCAAGTTGTGTATGATGATCAATTACCGTTTTTACCGATTTATAAACATCAATCACATAGTTGCTCTTTTCTGGAATTTTCACATCAAATACCATATCAAACGTTGAACAATCAGGCCCTTCTAAAACACCATACCATTTCATTGTCATTTTATTTTCCTTGATACTTACAATTTCAATTGTTCCACTTTTTACATTGATTTCATATAGACTTATGTAACCAGCATTTTCTCCAAACTCATCTATTTGGCTGTTCCAAACAAATTTCTTGTCTTCTAAATCTTCTATTGTTGAAACATGTGTATTAAATTCAATACTAATACTCCAATCTTCATCGATATTTTCTTTGTCATCGGGGATTACTTCTAGGTATAAAGAGATTTCATTGTTTACATACTCTAGTATTAGGTCTGTATCGTATACGTTGTAGGTGGAATCGCCTAGTATAAAAAAGCTTTTATTGTTTATCATAAAATTGCCTTTCTTGGGTACTTTAAATATTGGTTACAAAATTGAATGTCCATTTTAATTTAGCAGAGGAGTGAATATTCGAATTATTTGGTGAACTTTATGGTGAACCTTTTGGTGAACTTTTCGATGAACTTATGGTGAACCTTTTGGTGAACTTGGGTCAAGATTATTGTAAGAATATCTGTATAAATTCATATAAAAACATTCTCCTTTTTTCAGACACTTCCTAGCTCTTTGATTGCTTCCGTTGGCAATTCCTATGTAGTTGTTCGGAATTTCCGAACAACTAATTCTTCGCTTGTTCTTCTAGTTCCAACAAAAACTTGTCATAATCCGATAAGAACATTCTATCCTGCACAATACGATATTTTTCAAATTCTGTTTCTGCATGAAGTTTTGCCTGCTCCACACTAATCTTACCTGCATCTGTCAATATTTCGTTGCCATTAAACTCTAAGAAACCGTCCAGTCGCTTTGCCCAATCCTCCATGCTCATTGGAATCTGTCGCTCTGCCTGCAATTCTGCATAATCAAGATAAAGTGAAACAATTCGCTCCATATAAGACATTTCCTTGTCACTCATATAATTCTTTGCAATTGACACATCTGCCTTTACTATTTTCCCTTCTGGTGCGGCTTCCCAAGTGGTCAATCCCATATATTCTTTCTCTGCATTAGGGCGTGTTTAAAAAATGCTTTTACTGGGCTGTGCACTCCACTTAGTGGGGTGGAAGGTCAAAATTCAGGAGGCATAGCGGGCTATGTTGACTGAATTTTGACCTTTCAGACCGCTGAATGGAGGGCGCAGAACAGTGAAATGATTTTTTAAACATACCCTAGCACGTTCTACAATCAGCTCCGCTGCAGTATGTCTATGGACAGCCCAATGCATCTTATTCTGCACGGTTTGAAAAAACTGTCTGGTGGTCTTTGCATCTTTATCATAATCAAAAACTGTCGAATATAAGTCAGTAATTTTCTGATAAAATTTTCGCTCAGACAGGCGAATTTCACGGATATTCTGCAACTGTCTTTCAAAATATTCATCAGTGAACATATGGCCTTTTTTCAGTCGTTCCTTGTCCATCGTCCAGCCTTGGATAGTATAATCCTTCACGATTTGACCTGACCATTTGCGAAAACAGACAGCACGGTCGTTGTAGACTTTAAAACCTACTGCAATAATTGCTTGTAGATTATAATGCTTTGTATTGTAAGTTTTACCATCAGTGGCAGTTATCCGAAAATCTTGGATAACTGAATCTTCTCGTAATTCATCATCCTCAAATATCTTTTTCAAATGATAGTTGATTGTACGGACATCTACATCATATAAAACCGCCATCATCTTCTGCGTCAGCCATATATTTTCATCTTCATAGCGCATTTCCATACTGTCAGCGGTATCGCCAACTGCTGCAATATAGGTTAAATATTTTGCTGCTGAGCTATGAATGGTAATTTTATCTTTCTTTTTTGGCATGGTATTCCTCCGATTCCTATCTTTTTGAATATCTTTATTTTATTCATATATACCACCACGGTAACCTCCCAAGCAATTTATTCTTGGCGCAAACTCATTACAAACCGCAGTTTCTTGACATTGAACGAATCCTTCTTCAAACGCATCCCAAATGGTATACTCTCCCTCGTTTTTGCCATAAACCTTTAAATATTTCTCCTTGCTCTCAACAAAGCAACACAAACTTCCAATATTGTTTTGCCCATATGGACTGTAATCTGAATAAAGACAACCAAAACAATTGTATAAATAATATTTTCCTGCAATTTGTTTGCAAATGGATTGCATCGAGATTTCAAAATATTCAGAAAGCTCTATCGCATTATAGTACTTTCCCTCCACAATAAGAGCAAACCTCTCACAAATGTTCATATTGGGGTTCACACTTTTCCCATCTAATTTGTAAATAGCTCTCGCATTTTCTTGATTGCTATTGTTAAAAACTATATCCAGTTCAGCAGAAATTTTACGTTTTTCTGTTAAAGAAAAAACCATGCAAGGTATTCTCATCTGCATTTGATATGATTGAAGCCAATAATGATATCCTGTTTCTTTACTTCCATATTTCAGCATAGAGAACTTCTTCATTATATCGCTTATATTCGATTCCGTTTCTGACAATTCCCAATCATCCAATCCAGAACCCCCAAATATAACACCATCAATACATATCTTAAATGACTGTTCTGTATAATTATCATCATAATGATTTTCTATAACAATATCTAAATCATGTTGCTTGTCCTTATAATGAGCTTGCCAAACCTGCATTATGTTTCCTTTCCCAATTTCTTTACAATTTGATTTCCTTTATTTTACCACAGCCCCATTACTTTTTCCATCAGCAAAAGGACAAAAAAAACAGCAGTCATTACCACTCTATCAGATGTTAACGACTACTATTTAAAATATATTTGACATGGCATCACCTCACAGATTATATACTTCGTCCAACAATTTAATATCAACAAGCATAATATGATCCGCTCCGAGATTTTCCATTCTATAAGCAGATTTTCCTCTGGCTCATCCCATAAGAAGATTGTGCCATTTTCCAACAAACCATTTTCTTTACCTATGAGTGAACATAAATAATTGCTACATTTTTTTATTCCATCAAGCCTTATACCATCCCAACGTCCTTGTGTATTAAAATTACTACTCCAGTAATATAGTCCATTCTCAATACCATCTTCATCTTTATGTGTTTTCAAATGTTCTTCAAAATCAATTAAACTATTAAACCCGTTTTCTCTTGCAATTTCCCATGTTCGCTTTTCAGAAAAATATTCTTTATAGGGTTCAACTTCTAACTCGGAATAATACTTTGCAATATGATTTTTTACAAAAGCATAAACAATATCATTATCTAATATTAAGCTATCTGGTAACACAGCATAACAAATGCTTTTCATATCTATTATCACCAATCTCCACTATCAAAATTAGTCTCTCACTTTTAGAGTAAACATATCAATGATTTCTTCACATCCACAATACATAAATTATATGTAACTATGACATTTCTTTACTGGCTTCTTTTGTGACCTCTTCAACAATTTGACTATATTCTTCAGGTAATTGAATATACATAAGTTCAAAATCTTCCATCAATCCATCACAGTCTGCAATAAAAATATCATAAAATTCTTTGTTAGTAAAAACTAATATCTTTTGTTCTGCTTGAGTTAAATTCATAAAAAAACAATCCGAATAGGTGTTTTTAATTTTACCATTGGGCTTCTTGCCACCAGATGTTTTACCACTATGATTAATAACCTTTACAATAATTTTACCATTATCTGATACACCATCAAATGCTTTTCGTTTACCTTTTGTTCCAATCTGAACAGACTTATTCGCTAAATTTATATCTAACTTTAAAGCTATTTGATTAATTACATAAACAGATACTTTCTTAAGTGCACTTGTATTTGCCAATAAATTCGCCTCCTCTAATTTACATGACAGCCATAAACATAACCACTACTTGGGCAGATTCACTTTAAGCTTTCACTACTCAGTTATTCTCAAGGCAATCACTCCTATTGCCTTTATTTTACCACACCCTCCTTACTTTTTCCATTCTCAAAACTCCAAGAAGAAACTATTCTATACATTTTCTAATACTAAAAAAATCTATCCTGCAACCAATAACCAAAAAACAGCGGCCATCACCACTCCACCACATGGTAACAACCGCCATTCAATCCTACTTACCTATTTCTCTATAAAAAGGGGAACTCACAAACAATAACTTACTTCACTACCTACTTATCAAAAACCTCCTAAATCCCCCTAAACGAAAACTCAAACACCTGCTTCTCATCTCCCTTAATCAAATACTCCTCTTGCGTCCTCGCACCCCAACTATCATCTCCTCCAACTCCCATCTGCTGCTTCGAAACCCTTACTACTGTATAATGAATTGGTGGAAGTTCATATGGATGACCTGCATTTTCCAGCTCGTGTGGCGTATATGGTAGAGCGGAAAATTCCATCTTATCTCCTTCGAACATCATACCTCTTCCCTTATTATTCAGTATCTGTGCATATCTGACATCAGTTTTATTACCGCATTCCTGAGGTGTCAGATATTCTGCCATGGCGTCTGTCACTTTTTCCTCAAATATGCCTAGTTTACCACCATGCTTACGGTCGCAGTAGGTTTCCTTTGGTCCAAGACCATACCATTTCACTCGGTCGTAATCGGCATCGAATTTGAACAGCATACCAAACTCAGGCATATCGCTTAGCCCTTCTACTGGCTCATAGCACATTCTTGTTCGAACTGTTCCATCACCATAAACCGTATAAACAACTTGGCAAGTAGAGGCAGGCATTGTTGCTAACAGATAATTATAAGTTATTATTGCGCAGTCTTCCTTTACTTCCACAATAGGTTTATTAATCGTTCCTTTGTGGTCATGGAATGTTGCATACATACTTGCTACTTTCCATTGTGAATAGCGGAATGGCATACGATTTCCTCTATCATTTTCCGTTGCTGCACGCCAGAAGTTTGGTTTTGGAATTGCTTTTATCATCTCAACACCGCCATAGCAATACGAAACCATACCGTTAAAGATAGCACCATGAGAGGTAGAGAACATTGCTTCAAAATTCTCACCTATAATCGTAAGATTAAATTGACCATGAACAACTTCAAAAGGAACTTTTTGAATCGGATTCTCCTTTTCAAAATTGTTTCGATTAACAATTCCCTGTCCAAATGCTACCTCATGGCCACGTTCAGCCCAAAGGGTATCCTCTCTTAACACGAAAGAAACCGTAACACAATATTCCCCTACAGTTTCAGTAATTTCAAAAGGTAGTACGAATGTCTTTGACTCCAATGGTTCTACGTCTATCAAAACTTCTTCTTTCTTAATAACAATACCATCTCTCATCAAACTTACTTTACAACTATAATCCTTTGTATTTACGAATAAATTCTTATTGATTACAGTAAAATCTGTTTCCGTAATAGTAACAGAGATGTTTTGATAATTATATTTTACCTCTTGCACCTTAGGGGAAGGTTTGCGATCCTTTCCATACATAATTCCATTTCCACTGCCCTGATAATCCGAAGGACGGTCATCAAAATCACCGCCAAATGCCTGAAACTCTTTGCCATAACGATCCTTCTTCGTAATAGACTGGTCTATGAAATCCCATATAAAACCACCTTGGAACTTTGGTTCTACGTCTGTCAGATCTGTATATTTATGCATCGCACCACAGGAATTTCCCATCGCATGTGTATATTCGCATAATACAAATGGTTTGCTACGGTCTTTTTCTAAAAACTCTTTTATATTCTTAACCGGTGTATACATCTGACTTTCCATATCACTAGTATCATTATAAGTTCGATCCAGATATACCCCCTCATAATGCACTAATCTTGTATCATCCAAGGATCTGAATAACTGCGACATTTCATAGATTACCTTACCACCATTGCTTTCATTACCGCATGACCAGATTAAGATACATGGATGATTCTTATCTCTTTGGTAAATGGATGTTACTCGGTCAAGTAATAATGGCTGCCAATCCTCTCGGTTTGCTGGTACTAACGTTTCAGGCGATTTCCAAGAACCATGCGTTTCCATATTTGTTTCATCAACGACATATAAACCATATTCATCACATAACCGATATAACATAGAATGATTCGGATAATGACTTGTACGAATCGCATTGATATTGTTTTGCTTCATCGTAACAATATCGCAAATCATCTCTTCCTCTGATACACATCTACCAGTTATCGAACTGAATTCATGACGGTTTACCCCTTTGAAAACAATTCTTTTACCATTTATGCACATAATACCATCTTTCAGTTCAAAACGGCGGAAACCAACCTTTTCACAAATAATTTCTTGGCAAACTCCAGTATTATCTTTAACTTCAAGTAGCAAATCATATAGATATGGCTGTTCTGCACTCCAAAATTTAGGATTTTCCACATGAATATGTACCTCTGTTGTTTCAGATAAATCAATTGCACCACTTATAATAATTTCATTTGAATATACATCCCGTAGATAATACTCTGCAATTCCTTTTTCTGTAGCTTTTCCTGTGGCGTTTGCCATAGTTGTTGCTGTAACAACAAGGTCACTCTTTGTACACTCCTCATTTAACAACGTCTTTATCTTCAAATCCTTAATATGTACTTCTGGAATCGTATAGAGATAGACATCTCGAAAAATTCCTGAGAATCGAAAGAAATCTTGATCCTCACACCAGCTTCCACTTGTCCACTTAAACACCTGAACTGCTAACTTGTTTTCCCCTTCTCTTAGATAAGGTGTCAATTCAAATTCCGATGGTGAAAATGTATCCTCACTATAACCAACAAATTCCCCATTCAACCACAATGCCATTCCACTTTCAACACCTTGAAAAGAGATATAGAGTGGCTTCTCTTTCATTGTTTCTGGAACGTTAAAATATTTCACATAACTCGCAACAGGATTAAACTTTTGTGGAATCTCACCAGGGAGAATCGTTTCATAGCGTTCCCATGGATACTGCACATTCGTATAATGTGGTCTGTCATAGCCCTCCATTTGAATATGTGCTGGAACTCTGATATCATCCCAGTATTTGCAGTTGTATTCTGTCTTTTCGAAATCTGGAATTACACAATCATAATTCTTTGCATATGCAAACTTCCATAATCCATTCAGTGAAAAACGAAAACTGCTTGTACCAGTCGCCATCTCCTCCTTTGAAGCATAATAACCATGATCGGAATGTGCATCTAATCGATTAATTGCAAAATATGCGGGGTCTTTCACTATCTCATATTTAAATTCTTTCATAAAATCATTTATCCTTTCCTATTCGTTTTTAGCCAATTACCAAACTCTTCATAATCCTCAAAAACACGCCCACGTAATTTTTTGAGATAACAAAAAGCTGTAACAAAACAAATGTTAGCTACACTATGTCGAGAGATATCTCAATTCCCCTACCATATGTGATATTATCATTTTATTTTGCTACAGCTTGTTCAATCATTCTATAGGATTCTATATTTGCATCGATTCAGAAGTTCCTATGTGAAATTACTATTTGAAATTACGAGCTTATATAATTCTCTCAACAGGATGCTTCTTTACATATCTATCAAATACATGATTATAGATATATGCGTGTAAACAAGTTGCTCCTCCAATTGCGAAGAATATCGGAAAACCATTTAGTACGATTGTGAAATTTACAATTAACAGTGAAATTACTACGATAAGCAGTGACCAACCAATATTAATGATGCTTGTTAATATGGAAAAAATTATCGTACCCTTCACGGTATTATCAAACTTCGCTAATACGGGAAATACAATCGAAAGTGCAAATCCATATACAATCATCAAGATAATAAATACTACTTGCAATCCCTTACTAGCACTATTACCCATAATCCAATAGTAAAAATAGTTAACTCCTAATATTGCTCCGACGAGCACAAATAAGAGCCATAGTATTGTTGCTTGTACGAAATTATTACGGAAAGAAGAGAAGAACTGTTTCACGATATTTCCTTCTTCATTTTTTGCAATTTTCAAAGATACATAATATAAGGCGGTTGTAGATGCTCCAATTGTTATAATTGGTAAACTACATAGAATCCATAATAGATTTATAATCATGATCTGCGAAAATTTACTCATAACTTTATAGAGTGTACTGTCGATACCAAATATCGTTTCCATATCTCTCCTTCTTTCTGTTTTATAATTTCTTACTATCTAAGGCTACATTCTTCTAATAATAATTATCTACACCAATCATATAAAATATGATTTAGCACTTGGGTTTTCTGCTGCTCTTACTCACAGAAAACCCTTTTACCAATACTAATAGTTTTATTGC
>NZ_JAVBNS010000247.1:0-14640 GCF_031551385.1 Anaerosporobacter sp. | reverse complement strand
CATGCCATTGCTCACAATAGCAAACTCTTTTATACCCAAGTCAATTCCTATTCCAACATTACTTAATACTGGTTTTTCCGATTCTTGTTCCTCTACTAGTACGGATATATAATATCTTCCTGCTTTACAAGAAACGGTTCCGCTTTTTATGATATGAGTAGTAGAATCTGTCGGTATGTAATTCTTTTCTTTTAATCTCACCCAGCCAAGAGTAGGAACTTTAATTCGATGTCTCTCGCATAGAATAATCGCTTTTGCATCTGTTTTTACAAAATACATTTTTACATCCGATTTCCCCTTCTTTTTAAACTTAGGAAATCCTGATTGTCCTTTGAAAAATTGCTTAAATGCTTTCTCGGCGTTCATAATACTTTGTTTTACGGATTTACTGCTCACTTCTTTAATCCAGAGATATTCCGGATTTTCTTTGATATAACTATTGTTTAGCCATTTTGAAAAATCAATACCGGATACAAACTGTTTCTCTTTCTCATACACTTCTTTGTTATGAGCAAGATAGAAATTATATACAAATCTACAAACTCCAAAGGTTCTATTTATTGTTTGTATCTGTTCCTCTGTTGGTTTTATTTCCGTCTTGTAACTCCTTAGCAATTTCAACATCCCCTTTTATCTGCGTTTGATATTTCCTTAGACCATTTACTCTACTACTAAATACTTGCAGAATTGATACAATGTCTTGAACCATTTCTTCCTTTGGTAAAAATGTTTCATTATTTACTATCACGATAGAAGTATTAAATTTCATACAGAATTTTTCAAACCAATCATACCCAAAGCGTATAAATCTATCTTTACTTGATATAATGATTACTTTAATTTTTTGTTCCATTACTTCTTCGAGAAGTTGATTCCATTTTTTTTCGATTATAATTTAACCCACTACTAAATTCCTCAATACATTGATTTACTATCATACCTCTGGCATTACAAAACTGCTTCAAAAATTCAACTTGATTCTGTAAATCATCTTTTTGATTTTTCGTAGATACCCTTGCATATATAACCGTATCTCTTATATCTTTCTCTGTTTGTTTTCCTTTAAATTGTAAATATTGGTCATACGTATAATATCGACTATCAGTTGGAGTACGATTTGCTTTTAGTATTCCCTCTCTATCCCAACGCTGCAATGTTTTTACGGATACACCTACCAGTTCCGCAAAATCTTTTGGTTTGTAATTTGTGATATTTGATGTGTTCATAATAGTCTTCCTAGTATGTTTTACAAACACATTATATCACATTCAAGCATATACCTATATTTTTAATTACTTAACATTCCTCCTTTCGTCATACACATTACTGTTCACACGTAACTCATAGAGCTCTTCGAAACTCTCTTTATAAAATCAGTGTAGCACAAACTTGTTTCCTCGGCAACAAATTTGTGTTATTCACAGTAACAGCAAGTTTACACCACGTAGTTTCACTCGCATACTTCCACTTGTCCAGGCGCAATATATAATGTATACTAAAATAACTAGGTATATAGTCCGATATATATTACAAGAAAGAATTTGTTTTGCAACTTTAATCAAAATTCTATTACTAGCTTGCGAAACTCTCAATATTGAAACCAAAACACAAATTAAGTTTTGCAATCACCTACCAAGATTCGAGAATCAAAAGCTTCTTAATAATTTTACTTATAAATACTTGTGTATCAACAACATTAATATGCAAAACTTAGTTACCCCTGCGTGCTTCTTTGTTACTGTACGATAACAAAGAGTAAAGAACACTCTTAAGAAACGATAGCGAAGCATCTATAGTACTTCTTAGTGTGTAATTAATAACCCAGGAAGGCGAGGCATGGACGCCGAGCCAGCCTGAGCTGAGGCAGGATGCCGAATCGAAGGTGTTTCCGTACACCTTCCAATACCTATGTGCACACACTTAGAAGTACTTAGATGTGGAGCGTGTTTCGTGTTATCGTACAGTAGCAAAGAAGCTATGAAAATGTAACAAAGTTTTGCATTTAAAAACTTATACTACACAAGTACCTCAACCACATGCTTGAAAGGAGCAACAACTAAATGAGTTTAGTGAATAATGCAATAGGAAATGTTGGTGCAAACCCAAGCAATTTAACACCAAAGAAACGTCCAGCCTCTGGACAAACATCTTCATTTCAGGCAACAGCAGGAGCAAGTTCAACAAATACGGTAAATAGTAATCTAAGTTATTCCGCAACAGGACAGATTTTGATAGATAAAGGTCAAATTGTACGAGGAGAAGTTACCGATATTCGAAACAATATGGTATCCATTAAAGTTGATTTAGGAGAAACTATTACGTATCCTCTCCAAGGAGACCCCGAACTTTCAATTGGTCAATCAGCGACATTCAAAGCAGTTGAAACGGAGGATGGCATTGCTCTTCGTGCAATATCAGCAAGACCATCGCAGGCTAGATTAGCCACAATCAATAAAGCACTTGAAGAAGCTGGCTTGCAAAAAAGTGAACGAAATCAAACAATTGTACTAGAGTTATTGAATAACCAAATGTCTATTGATAAACAAACAATTCAAAAAATCTTTCAGCAATCTTTACTAAACAAGAATGCTTCCATAAGTACTCTTGTGCTTATGACAAAACATAATATGCCTATTACAGATGAGATATCAACACAATTTGAAAATTATCGAAATCAAGAACATCGATTAAGCAAAGAAATCGGAAAAATAGCCGATGAGATTCCAACACTTTTAGACAAGATCAGTACATTTACAACTTCAAAAAACTTTCTTGCTATTAACGACGGACTTATGGATATCTTCTTAAAAGATAGTAATGCCACTACCGAAACATCATTAGCCTCTGTTATTAATTCGAACACGGAGATTTCTACACTGTTAGATATACTAAAACCATTTGCATTAACCGATTCGTTAACAGAATCTATTCTTAACCATACTGCTTCTTTGCGTAATGTTGTAACTTGTATTCAAGATAGCATTACTATGGCTGAACAGAAGGAGCTAGAAGCACAAAGTGCCCTTTTGAATTCAGAGGAATCTCTTGATAGTGCAAACACAGCTTTAACCGATGCTTTTCAGAATCCAACAATACGACATATTCTTGAGCAGTTTACCAATCAACAGTTTAGTAACAATGAATTATCAACATTCCTTAGTCTACAAAATCGTCAAACATTATCGATAGCACTATCAAACTTCCCTCTGTCACAAGAGATTCATGACGATATCATAAGTGGGCAAATCGGAACGAACAAATTACTACATGTTATTAAAGATTCGTTACAAGAGACTAATTCGTTAGATGCCAAAACACTATACTCCACACAGTCATTCCAGTGGGTATTAAAAGAGCATATTCGAAACACTATGTCATTAACAACGAATGATATTGCAGATAATAAAGTAAAAGACTATTATGATACAACATATAATCAAATTAATGATTTAAATAACTTCTTACAAAATACTGGCTTGAAGGAAGCATTCACCGGATTAAGTGAGACTTCTCAGAATTTTCAAGAAAACCTTGAATTTATGAAAGTATTAAATCAACTTTTCCCTTATGTGCAGCTACCCATTAAGCTAAAAGAACAATTTGTTCATAGCGATTTATATGTATACACGAAGAAGAAAAACTTACGCGAGAAGCCAGACAATGTAAGCGTTTTACTACATCTTGATATGGAATATCTAGGCCCTACCGATATCCACATTAATTTATCTCGTAGTAATATTCAAGCCAAATTCTATATGTCTGATGAATTCTCGACTAACCTTTTAAAAAATAATATTGATTTGCTAGAGGAAACTTTAACTCGTAGCGGATATCTGCTTCAAACAGAATTTATTGAACGTGAAAAAGAGATTGATATTGTTAAAGATATCATAGAAAAAGACCAGCCAACAACATCTTTGAAACGATACTCTTTTGACATTCGTGCATAACAAAAACAGGCTCTCTGCCCAGTATTACACTTGACAGAGAGCCTATTTTTATTTTGTTATGACACTTATTTATACAAAAGCTGCATTTCATTTTGATCTTGATAATATTCCATCTCTTCACACCAGCGAGCACAAGCCTCTAATATGCTATTTGCAGCATAAATATACTTCTCTTTTAATTCTTCAATTGAAAGATTGTTCACTCTGCAGTCAATGAAAATGTCTCTCGTCTCATGGAATAACTTTCTTTTCGTATCTTCATCCATGTACTCATATATTACAGTCATTCTAGGTTCTAATTTTGTCATCAATTGTCCTTCAAAACGATTCATATCCTTATAATTTAAAGAATCATCTAATATGCCAAACAAGCGATCATACGCTTTATGTGGAATTCCCGCATGAATACCAATTAATGCAAATAACCCTTCTGTTGAATAAATATCCAACCCATATGTGTTAATTCCGTAATCTTCAAACGTTTGTGCAACAACATGAATTGTTTTTCTCATAATATGTTGTGGTAACTTATTAATTTTGTCATTTATCATACCACAATTTACTTTGTCAAGGTTGCCATAACGCATTGAAAATACCCACGAAACTAAAACAACAAATCTGTATTTCTCCATTATAGTTAAGTCGTTTCCATATCGTTTAAGCCCTTTTGCTTTTAACTCCAGAAAACAATATTCCTCATACGTAAGTTCTAAATCCCCAATGATTCGATACCCCTTGGTTTCATCTCTAAGTTCTTTCTCAAGTAGTTGCTCAATTTCTAGCAATGTTAAAGGTGTTTGTAATAAATTCATAGTTTCTCCTCCTTTGTCCCCACATGGTCCCATTCATAATAACATTTTCCTGTATACTATTTTGGATAGAATGTATTAATTACTAATAACCCAATATCACCCTCGCTTATAAATATATGTCCAATCCCCTAATAAAATGTTAAAAATTTGCATTTCAATGTATAAATTTTAGTACAAGCGATTTTTTTGCTCCTTTTGAGACTAAAATCATTTTTTTAATTTACAACTAGTTTAATTCATGATAAAATATATCCTTGTGAGTAGCACAGATGATTGCGCCTATTAGCACCGAAAGGTCTTAGGTGAGGAAAGTCCGGGCTTCATAGGGCAGGGTGCCAGATAACGTCTGGTGGAGGTGACTCCAAGGCTAGTGCAACAGAGATATACCGCCAAACTCGTTTGGTAAGGATGGAAAGGCAGTGTAAGAGACTACCGCATTCTTGGTAACAAGGATGGCTATGTAAACCCCACTCGAAGCAAGACCGAATGGAAAGCAATACAGTTGCCCGCTGTGCTTTCGGGTTGGTCGCTTGAGCTTACTGGCGACAGTGAGTCTAGATAGATAATCATCTAATACAGAACTCGGCTTACAGTGTTGCTCACATCAATAGTAATTGCTCATTCCGTAACGGTTTGAACAGTTACTTTTTTTGTGTCTTTCTTTTTAATCTACCTTAAAGTAACTTCTTCCAACAAACTCACGAAGTATTGAATTGTATGGTACTTCTTCTGGACTAACACCAATGAAATAGTCTAGGAATTTTAATAGACGTTTTGCTTCCACATATTCAGGGCAGTCTCGATCAATTCCAAATAGAATTGGCTCAGCAAACAATTTCAAAATGGCTAATTCATAGATTAATGCTGAATTGAACATAACATCTGCTTCTTCTTGGAATGGGAAGATATTCTCTTCCTCTCCTCTACGAACGGATGGCCACATAGCTATTGTACCTTGTGCAGACTTTCCCCTAGTTCTTGCATCTCTTACCATCCTACGTATCAATCTGCCATCTGTTGTTGAGATGCGATTATGCTCATCAACGTTGAGCTGTGTTAAAGCACTGATGTAAATTTTAAATTTACTCTCTTTTGGAAGAGAATAGGATAACTTATCATTTAGACCGTGAATACCTTCAATCACTAATATATCGTTCTTACCAAGTTCTTGATAAGCACTTCTATATTCACGCTTTCCTGTCTTAAAGTTGAATGTTGGCAGTTTAACTTGTTCACCATTTAGTAATGCTGTCATATCCTTGTTGAATTGCTCCACATCAATTGCTTCTAAACATTCAAAGTTCGGGTTTCCATCTGCATCTAAAGGTGTTTTATCACGCTCTACAAAGTAATTATCTAACGCAATTGGCAATGGATTTAAGCCATGTGTACGCAACTGAATTGATAATCTATGCGAGAATGTTGTCTTACCTGATGACGATGGACCAGCAATCATAATAAACTTATTTGCTTTATTAGCTATGATTCTTTCTGCAATTTCTCCAATTTTCTTCTCTTGAAATGCTTCTTGGACAAGAATTAAGTCATTAATCCCTCCTTTACAAATCACATCATTCAGTGCACCAACAGTTTCAATCTGCATTGTATTGCCCCATGAGTTTGATTCTTTTAGTACTTTGAATAACTTTGGTCTTGGTTCAAATGGTGGTACAACTTTTGTATCTTCTATAGTTGGTAGTTGCATAATTAAGCCATCTTCATACTTGTATAGCTTAAAGTGTTTGAGCATACCAGTTCTTGGTGGCATATAGCCATAGAAATAATCTTCGAATCCACCCAGTTTATAGATATTCGCTTTAGAAACTCGACGATAACGAAACAATTTTTCTTTATCATACATGCGATAATCTTTGAATAAATCAATTGCCTCATCTGTGTTAATTGTTCTCTTTTGAAATGGAATGTCATCTTCTACAATCTTTCTCATACGAGATTCAATTTTTTCAACTAACGCATCATCTAATATAGCGTTTGACTTAACTTCACAGTAATATCCAGCTCCAATTGAATATTCCACTAATACTTTTTCAACATTTTGATTTCCAATTTCATCATGAATTGCTTTTAAAAGAACAAGTGTCATACCTCTTCTATATGTTTTCTGCCCTGCAGATTCCTTTGTTGTTACAAATCTTATTTCACATTCCTTTGTAACAGTTTTGAATAACTCCTCAAGTTTGTTATCCTTAAAGGCAAGAATGATATCGTCTGGATAGTCTTTTTGATAGTCCTTGCTTATCTCTAATAAACTAGTATTCTCTTCATAAACTTTAGTCTCTCCATTGATGTTTAATTTAATACCCATATCTCATCTCCTCTAAACAATTTTGAAAGGTGATTGCTCATTCGCTACCATAACCGTAATATCATTGATTCCGAGATTATCCGCTAGCCATTCTACCATAAAACGTTCCGTTCCATAGTGTCCTGCATCAATAATAGTAAGATTTCTTTCAAGCGCATCAAGCGCTTTATGATGTCTTATATCACCTGTTATAAGAACATCTGCATTCATCTCTATAGCATTCCCAACATAATCTTCCCCTGATCCTGTTGAGATTGCAACCATTCTAATTTCTTTGGACAGATCGCCAACTACTCGAACATCCTCAAGATGAAATTGTTTCTTCACCTCTTCTGCTAACTCTAATAACGTCATTGTCTTTGCTAATCTTCCAAAACGTCCAATTCCATTCTCTAGAGTCGATGCATCTAATACTTCTAGTGGTATCATATCTTTTATTCCTATCATCTTAGCTGATTCATCAGCCATTATAGAAATATCCATATTCGTATGCATAGCATAATATGCTATAGAATGATTCATCATACGTAAAATGCGTTTACCGATGAAATCATTATTCGTAATTTTCTTCATAGGCGAAAAAATAAGTGGATGGTGGGTAATAATCATATCACACTGTTGTTCAATCGCTTGTTCAATTACTTCTGTCGAAGGATCTAATGCAATGATAATTTTGTGTACTTCCTGTTCTTCATCACCTACAATTAACCCCACATTATCCCATTTCTCTGCATATCGAATAGGGGCAATTGTCTCTAAGCGTTTTATCAGTTCTTTACATTTCATAATGTCGTAATCCTTCTGTTATATATTCTAATTGCTGTTTAACTTCACTTTTACGTTTTTTTGCTTGCTCTGTTTGCACATCACATAACGAATCTCGTATTCCTTCATATGTTGCTTTTTCCTTATTCAAGAATTGATGTAGAATCTCATTCTTATTCTCTAATAATTTAGCCCCATATTGATAATATGCTTCTTCCGAATATTCTTGTCTATTTTCTGCTTTTATCGCTCGCATCATCACATAATATTTTCCTTCATCGATAAGCATATCTTCTTCTACGATTTGATATCCTATCTCATGAAGATATCTTCTTACTAGAAAAATCTCTGATTGTGGTTGTAGTATTAGTTCAGAGCAAGTATCAACTACTTCCTTGCTATCTGATAAAATTTTAACGACTAATGCACCACCCATTCCTGATATTAGCAATGTATCCACTTCACCAGGCTTTATCTCTTTCGCACCATCTGACAATCTTGTCTCAATAGTTGCGCTATATCCAAAACGAGCTATGTTCTCTTTTGCTCGTTGTAATGGCCCTTTATTAATATCACAAGCAATCACCTTTGAAGCAATCCCATTCTCAACAAGATATATAGATGTATATGCATGATCACAACCAATATCCGCTACACGACTTTTCTTACTTACAAGTGCAACTGCTGCTCCAAGTCTTTTTGATATTTGCATTTTGTACCTCTTCATTTATTTACCATTAGTATAACACTTTTCAAAAAAAATTGCTATTAATTTCACAACAATTTGTGCTAAATTACTATATATTTTGTTTTCGCTATCTATCGTACAACAAATTTCAGTTATTTGCAAACTTGTATGTATATAGTTTATTAAATAAATCTTTTTTCTTCGCCCTTTATCATACAAAAACCTAAGAGATAAGCCTTTTACTCTCTTAGGTTTTGCATTCCATATAGATTTTATTCTAAATAATCTTTTAATTTTCGACTTCTACTTGGATGGCGAAGTTTTCTTAAAGCCTTTGCTTCAATTTGTCTTATTCGTTCTCTTGTTACATTAAATTCCTTACCAACCTCTTCAAGCGTTCTAGCTCTTCCATCATCCAAACCAAAGCGTAGGCGTAATACTTTTTGTTCTCTTTCCGTTAACGTACTAAGCACCTCAACAAGCTGTTCTTTTAACAACGTAAATGCTGCTGCCTCTGCAGGAACTGGCATATTATCATCTTGGATAAAATCTCCAAGATGACTATCTTCTTCTTCTCCAATTGGAGTTTCTAAAGACACAGGTTCTTGAGAAATCTTCTGTATCTCACGAACCCTCTCTACTGGCAAGTTCATTTCTTTCGCTATCTCTTCTGG
Organism: Anaerosporobacter sp.; assembly: GCF_031551385.1. Lineage (GTDB taxonomy): Bacteria > Bacillota > Clostridia > Lachnospirales > Lachnospiraceae > Anaerosporobacter. Next base: position 5,425 of record NZ_JAVBNS010000247.1, on the reverse strand, counting down.
CTGTGGCTCTCTACCTAATTCTTGAAGCAATTGACGTTGTACTCTAATTAACTTATTAATCGTCTCAACCATATGAACGGGAATACGAATCGTTCTAGCTTGATCTGCAATCGCTCTTGTTATTGCTTGACGAATCCACCAAGTTGCATACGTACTAAATTTGTAGCCTTTTGTATAATCAAATTTTTCAACCGCCTTAATAAGTCCTAAGTTTCCTTCTTGAATTAAATCCAGAAATTGCATTCCTCGCCCTACATAACGCTTTGCAATACTAACTACAAGACGAAGATTCGCCTCTGCAAGACGTTTCCTTGCAGCTTCATCTCCTTCTTCCATCCTTCTAGCAAGCTCAATTTCTTCATCTCCACTAAGCAGTGATACCTTACCGATTTCTTTAAGATACATACGAACTGGATCTTCTACACTTATACCTTCTGGAACGGAAAGATCAATTTTTTCAAGATCTTCAATTTCTTCATCTTCCTCAAGAAGCATATCCTCTGGTAGAATATCCTCCTCTTCCTCATCCGTTGTAATTCGTAGTACGTCAACCCCATTTTTATCGAGATATGCACAAACTTTTTCAATTCTCTCTTCACCAATATTCAAATCTGCAAAGAACTCATTAATTTCTTGATATTCAAGTACATTTTTTTTATTTTTGGCATATTCAAGGAGTTCTTTTAATTTCTCCGTAAACTTTGCTATATTTTCGTCCATTATAGTCCACCTCTTCCTACATTACTAATATTTTAACCATCCGCAAGAGAAATATGCAATTTTTGTAAACTCGCTTGTTCCTTAATTAAACTTTGCATCTGACCAATATCTGTAACATTTCTGCTTCTTATATCTAAACTATATTTTTTAATACGGTAAACTAAATCATTAAGTGCTTTTTCTTTCTCTAGTATCGTCATCTCTTCTTGGAATGTCGTACTGAATAAAGATGCCACTTCATTTTGTTCTTCCTTACTCTCGAATTGATTTATAATCTTTGCTGGTATAACTTGTCCTTGCTCCGTATACTGCCCAAACAGCATCTTAGCAACCGTTTGATACAATTCACCATCAAAGTCCTTCTCTGTGATTATTCCATTTAATTTTCCAAATAATCTTGTATCTTCTATGAGCCATGTTAATAATAATTTACTAGCTTGTCTCATGCTTTCCTCTGCTGTAACTATCTTATTACTTCTCTTTTGAACTTTATTAACAATGGTTTGCGAAGGAATGATTGTAGCTCCATAGTGATTTACCAATTTACGTAAATTATCAAACCCCATATTGTATATTCGATCCATCGCTTCAATATAATTATTTCGTTCAATCTCTTCTGTAAATACTAATAACTTCTTAGCAACCTCATTAAAGAATTTCGTTTTTTGCTCTGGATCATTTAATTCGTACTCGCCTTCAAGTACTTTTACCTCAAAGTAAAAACTATTCTGAGCATCATCGATTCTCTTTTGGAATTCCTCTGCGCCTAATGCCTTGATAAACTCATCTGGATCTTTATAAGGCTTCATATCAATAACTTTTGTACTAAGCCCAGCTTCCTTTAATATTGGGATTGCTCGTAACGCTGCTTTCGTACCTGCACCATCACTATCATATGTTAACAGAACCTCATTCGTATATCTCTTTAATAGTCCTGCCTGTAACCCTGTAAATGCTGTACCAAGTGAAGCAACTGCATTCGTAAATCCTGCTTGATGCAGGGCAATCACATCCATATAACCTTCACAAATCAACATATTGTGTTTTCTAGATGTTCTCGCTACATTCAGACCATACAAATTCCTACTCTTATCAAACAATAATGTTTCCGGTGAATTCAGATATTTCGGTTCTCCTTTTCCAAGAACACGGCCACCAAATCCAATCACTCGGTTGTTCACATCCATAATCGGATACATTACTCGGTTCCAAAACTTATCATATGCACCCTTTGCTTCATCAATTGATACTAGCCCTGACTGCTTTAATATCTCATCACTGTATCCAGACTGCTTTAGATACTGATACAAATCATCACTATATTTATTAGAATAGCCTAGTCCAAACTTAGTAATTGTTTCATCCGTAAGTTCACGATTAGACAAATATTCATATGCTGCTGTACCCCGTTCTGACTTCAACTGATAGAAGAAATACTTCGCTGCTTGTCGATTAATCTCTAACAATTGTCCTTTTAAATCAGACCTTTTCTTCGCTTCCTCACTATATTCTTGTTCCGGTAATGCTATATTCACTCTCTCTGCTAGATATTTGAGAGCTTCCACAAAAGAGAAGTTCTCATATTCCATAACAAATGTAAAAACATTTCCTCCAACACCACAACCAAAGCAATGATACATCTGCTTTGAACCACTCACATTAAAAGAAGGTGATTTCTCATTATGGAATGGACATAGTCCCGCATGACTATTCCCTGTACGTTTTAACTTTACGTGCTCGGAAATAACATCTACTATGTCATTCCTTTGTCTTATCTCTTCAACTAAATCCTCTGGGTAATACATTAGATGCCTTTCCTTTCCAAGCTAATAAATCTCCCACGAACGTGGAATCATCAATTCTCTAAATTTACTTATTGCATAACGATCCGTCATTCCTGCTATGTAATCACAAACAACTTGTTCCTCTGTTTCCTGCGTTTCTTCCATCATCTTAATATACTCTTCTGGCAATTCATTGATATGTGCAATATAATACCGAAACAATTGCTTTATCAAGTTCTCCGCTTTCTTTTCTTGACTTTTTGCCACTTTATTCGTATATACACTTTTGAACATATATTTTCTTAATGATAGCATCGCTTCCTCAACCTTTGGCGACATTATAATATCATTCTTTCCTTCACTATTAATCACGATATCGTGTATAAGCGTATTCAGACGTTCTCTCGCACTATGCCCTAATACATCTGTGTAGATACTTGGTATTCCCTCTTCTGTAATTATCTTTCCACGAATTGCGTCATCAATATCATGATTGATATAAGCAATCTTATCTGACAAACGTACAATCTTACCTTCTAATGTAGATGGTTTTCCACTTGTTTGATGGTTTAATATCCCATCTCTCACTTCTTTTGTCAAGTTCAACCCTTTTCCATGTTTTTCAAGAAGTTCAACTACACGAATGCTTTGAATATGATGTTCAAATCCTTCTTTACATTCCTCATCTAGTGCTCTTTCTCCAGAATGTCCAAACGGAGTGTGTCCAAGGTCATGTCCAAGTGCGATTGCTTCCGTTAAATCTTCGTTCAAACGCAATGCCCTTGCTATTGTACGAGCATTCTGTGCTACTTCAAGAGTATGTGTTAGTCGTGTTCGATAGTGATCCCCTTCTGGTTCAAGGAAGACCTGCGTTTTATGTTTCAATCTACGAAATGCTTTGCAATGTAAAATACGATCTCGATCCCTTTGATAAATCGTTCTTAAATCACAAGGTGTTTCCTCCATATCACGTCCACATGACTCATCACTAAAGGAAGCAAATGGACTTAAATCTTGATGTTCTCTTTGCTCTTGCTTTTGACGTAGATTTAATCCTCTCTCACTCTCTAACATAACTTCTGCTTTTCTTAATTGTTCCACTAAACTTAGATTTTTATCCATTTAACAAAACCCCCTTAGCAAAAGTATGGAATCTGTCTATTACTATGTATATTCTTCTTCCTAATAGAATCTTAATTTTTGTATCTTGTTAAATACCTATATTATACTAAATATTCATTTAATTTTAAAGAGTTCTTTCAAATTTTACACTTTTTTATAGAAAAACAGGTAGAATATACTCGCTATTCTACCTGTTTGTTTCTGTATTATTTACTTTTCATGGCACTTATTTGCAGAAGGGCAATCAGAGCAACCACAATTGCAGAATTTCCCTGCCTTCATGTCTTTTACCTTTTTGCGTATAACTACTGCTGCATATAATGCAACTACTGCTATTATAATAATCGAAGCCATCGTACCCCTTCTTTCTTTAATACAAAACCCTAAAAAATCAAACTAGCAATTTGGAAAAATACCGTTGAGACTGTCCATGCTACTACTATTTGGAATACCACCGCAAATGCTGTCCATTTTGCTGATTTCATCTCACGTTTCATTGTTGCTATTGTAGCAAGACATGGTGTATATAGTAAAACAAATATCATCAATGCATACGCATTCACTGCTGTAAAATTATATCCACTCAACACATCTAATAATGCACTCTTACCAGTCGGTGAAACAATATTACCGATTCCGAATATAACTCCTATACTCGATACTACAACTTCTTTTGCTGCTAATCCAGAGATTAATGCTAACGCAATTTGCCATAATCCAAGACCTGCCGGTACAAGTACAGGCATTAAGAACTTACCAAATCCTGCTCCAAAACTCTCTGTAATATCCGTTACAAAACCATGTGGACCAACATTAAGTACAAACCAAATAATAATAGATGCAACAAAAATCGTTGTTCCTGCCTTTGTTAAATAGTCTTTCACCTTATCCCATACATAGATTAGAATCGTATGAAAATTAGGTGTTTTATACTCTGGTAACTCAATTAGTAATGGACTCATTTCTTTCTTTTTCTGTAATTTCGTCATTACAAATGCAATTAAAATTGCAATAACAAGACCAATTACATACATAGAAAATGCTGCTATAACTGCATATTTTCCAAAAAACAAATCGGAGAACAACACATATACAGGAAGTCTTGCACTACATGACATAAATGGTGTGACAAGTATTGTCTTTCTTCTATCTGTTGTGTCTTCCAACGCACGAGTTGCCATTACCGCTGGAACACTACATCCAAAGCCTAGTAACATTGGTATAAATGCACGACCAGAAAGTCCGATACGTCCCATAATACCGTCCATAATATAAGCAACCCTTGCCATATACCCACTATCCTCTAAAAATGCAAGTGCAAGAAATAGTATAAATATATTCGGTAAAAATGTTAGTATTCCTCCAACTCCTGCAATAATACCATCTACTACTAATGATATGACCATCTCATTCGTATTAAATTTCTGCAATACCGCTAAAACACCATCTGAAAAATTCGTTATTCCAATTTCAAAATAGCCTTTCAGCCAATCCCCTACAGAGAATGTCAGAATGAAAACGAATGCCATAATTCCAAGGAAAATTGGTAATCCAAGATATCTATGTGTAAGAAGATTATCTACTTTATCTGTCTTTGCCGCTTTCGCCTCTTTATTAACTACTACTTCTTCTATAACTTCCTCTATAAAATCATACTTTTGATTAATAATATCCGATTCATAACTTCTTGTAACAATGTCAGAGAAATCAATATCTATTTGCTTACAAATCTCTTGATCTTGTTCAAGAATCTTAATTGCATACCATCTTGAATTTTGAATGTTAGAATCATAATCATG
>NZ_JAVBNS010000211.1:0-3276 GCF_031551385.1 Anaerosporobacter sp. | reverse complement strand
GCAAAGTGGGAGCAGGTTAAAGCAGAATTAGAGGTGATTTCACCAGAATATGAAGAATGTAAAAATGAATTTGAGAAACTAGATTCTCTTGAGAAAAGCTTATTAGAAAGCCAGATGAAGCAGACGCAAATAGAAGGATATCGTCCAATTATTCAGGAATTAACGGTATTGCATGAAAAGGTAACTTCGAATGAAAAAACAATTATAGAGATTCAAAACAAACAAGACAATCTGAAAAAAGAGCAGGAACAGTTAGAAGTCAAACAAAAAAACTATAAGGAAGAGTTTCAAAAATATGAAAATATTGAAGTTTTAATAGAGCAAAATAAAGCAACGCAAGAACGTTTACAAGGACAACTGCAAAGAGTGAGAGAACTACAAGAAAAGAAGAAAGCACTTGATGCAGGAATTCATGATAAAGAAAAGGCGATACCAGAGTATGAAAAGGCGGAACAAGAATACAAAGAAGCAAACAGAATATATGAAGAAAAAGAGATAAACTATCGTCGTGCATTGATTGGAATTGTTGCTAGAGAGCTAGAAGAAGGTATGCCTTGTCCTGTATGTGGTTCGACTACACACCCAAAGAAGGCGGTAGTGAATAATTATGCACCAAGTGAGAAGGAGTTAGAGGACTATAAGAAAGTAGTTGCAGATAAAACAGCAAGGTACCAAGACGTTTCGTCTAAAGTAGCCACATTATCAGAGAAGGCAAAGATTCTTGAACAAGATTTTGATAAACATTGTAAGGACTATGATATTGTTGCAAGACAAATTGATGAAACGATAGAAGACTTACAACAGAAACAATCTGCTTTGCAAAAGCAATTAGAAATCTATAATCAGAATCAACTACGAAAAACAGAATTAGCAGAGAGTATTGAAGCGTTGGATATGTTACAGAAGGAACAAGAGGGCGTAGTTGTTCAATGGGCAAACCAATATAGCCTTATTGTGCAGGAGAATAAACAATGGGAAGAACAAGTAGCGCAAAAGAAAGCGAATCTGCCAGCGGAATATCAAAGCAACCAGCAAGTAGTAGAAGCACTTAAACAGATTGGATTGCAGATTGAGAATCAAAAAAGACAGATACAAAATATTCGTGATGTCTATGATAAGACAAAGACAAAATATGAACAACTGCTTGCACTTCGTACCGAAAGGGAAGAAGAGATGCGTAAAGTTCATGCACAAGGAAAGATAGAGAAAGAAGAATTAGAAACAGCATTGCAAAGATACGGTTTTGCGTCAATTGGAGTATATAGAGAAGCGTCTATGGAAGGGAACGAACGGGCTTCGTTAGAGGATGAAATAAATGCTTATATTGAATGTTGTAAAGAAAAAGATACGCAGAAGAGAGCATTACAAGAGACATTGGGGAACGAATCAATCGTTGATGTTGGAGCATTAAAAGAAGAGTATCGATTGCTAACAGTGAAAAAAGGACAGATTCTTGAAGAAAAACAAGTATTCCATACGAAGCAAATGGTGAATGAGAAAGCATATAAGTCTATAAAGGAAAAACTAGTAAAGCGTTCTGCATTAGAAGAAGAGTATGGTGTTGTGAAACAGCTAGACAATGTGACAAAAGGAAACAATTCAGAACGACTTGTATTCGAGCAATATGTGTTAGCATCGTATTTTGAAGATATATTAAGAGCGGCGAATCTGCGTTTATTAGTTATGACAAACAGTCGATATGAGTTGCTTCGTTCTACAGAAATTAGTGATGCACGTAAGAAGGATAGTTTAGATATAGAGGTGTTAGACCACTATACCGGGAAGAAACGTTCCGTGAAGTCGCTTTCTGGTGGGGAATCCTTCAAGGCTGCACTTTCTCTTGCTCTTGGTATGTCTGATATTATTCAAGGGTATGCAGGGGGAATTGAGATTGATACGCTGTTCATAGATGAAGGCTTTGGCTCTCTTGATACCGAGTCGTTAGAGCAGGCATTGGATACCTTGTCAAAATTAACGAAGAAAAATCGATTGATTGGTATTATCTCTCATGTGAATGAATTAAAGGAGAGAATTAATAATCAAATTATTGTAGAACCAGGAAAGCAAGGCAGTACTTTGGTGATGAAAGCTATATAGAATAGCTGAATAAGATGTGAAAGAAGAATAAAAATATATAACAATTTGTTATGAGATGAGCAAACAACTAAATGAGTAACTATTTAAAACTAACAATATAGTAGTTTTAATTAGTTACTTTTTGTTTTAAATATATAAATAAATATAAAATTGAGACCAAAATTAAAAAAATGATATTTTAACAGATGCCAGAAAGCAATAAGATTAATGTACAAACAGTGTCAAGGAGGAGATAGTTTTGAAAACAAAAAAACGAGTAATAGCAGGGATATTAGTATTGGTAATGTTGCTATCATCTGTTGTTGATGGATCAACATTTAGAAAGGTGAGTGCAGCAGAAGTAGGAGCAGGGGGAAGTGGTGAAGATTATGTTGCACCAGTAGCAAAGAACTTACTTACAAATGGAAATTTAGAAGATGGTTTAACAGGATGGGATTATTATAATCAAGGGGCAACAATTACACATCAGCCATATAAAGCTGTTTTTAATGTTGAACAAAATGCAGCAGATTGGCAGATTAGTTTATACCAAAATGTTAGTAAAATTGAAACAGGTACAAAATATCTTATAAGTTTTGATATATTAAGTTCCGTAGATAGAACTGTAATTTTTGGATTTGACGGTAATAGAGATTTTAAATCAGATGTAATTCCTGCGGGAGTAAAACCAACAGTTAATTGTGAAGTAACTGCAGCACCCCAAAAATTCATGATATATCTTGGTACAGACGTTGGTGCTCATACAGTAGAGGTTTCTAATATCGTTTTATTGGAAAAACCAGAGGATTTACCAGATGATGAAAATGATGTGTTACCAGATGCAATTACTAATCTTGATGGATTAGATTTAAGCAAAGGAACATTACTTACCAATGGAAGTTTTTCACTTGGTTCAAATGGTTTAGAAGGCTGGAAGACAGATGCCGTTGAATGGATGACAACATGGAATGTAGTGCGTTATTCAAAGGTAGCAGATGGATTAAAAGTATGGATTACGAATGTGGGAGACGGTGCAGGAAATATTCCACAGGATGCAAAATTTTATCAAAATGTAAAATTAGCAGCGAATAAAACATATACAATTTCTTTTGATGTGTATTCAGAAAAAGCTAGAAGTATTCAGATATCACTAGATGGAAGAAAGAATATTCTAAGCAAAACAATTGCAATACAAAAGAA
>NZ_JAVBNS010000181.1:0-4191 GCF_031551385.1 Anaerosporobacter sp. | reverse complement strand
AAAGCAAAGTTGTCATATTATCCAGACATGTTTGCTGAAAAATATATTGCAACAAAAGGTTGATTTTCTCATTCGAATGAATGCTAGGAAATATTTATTCATTTGTAGGTAACTCATGTACTTGTGTATGATATATTTTTAATGCAAAACTTTGATCGCTTGTAGAGATTCTTTTCTACTGCTCTATAATACGAAACACGCTATACACCTAAGTACTTCTAAGTGTGTATGGACAGTTATCGAAAGTTTACGGAACCGCCTTCGATTCGGCGTCCTGCCTCAGCTCAGGCTGGCTCGGCGTCCATGCCTCGCCTTCCTAAGTTGTGAATATACACACTAAGAAGTACTATAGGTGTTTCGCTACCGTTTCTTAATTAGAGAGCAGTAGCAAAGAATCAAGATAAATAATGAAGTTTTGCATGTCTATTGTATTGATACACAAGTACGGAAGAATTGATGAATAAATATTACCTAGCATTCATTGCAAGGTTATTCTTAACCTTTTGGCATCCAAATTAAGATTAAAATAAAAAATTAATAAGAGGAGAGCTGTTGTAATATGAAAATATCGTACAACAGCTTTTTCTTATCCGAATTTTGTTGAAGTTAGGTAACAATACAGTTAAAATAAGCGTAATGGGGATAAGGGCATAACTACATAGAGAAGGACGAGGAGAAGGGAAATGGTTGGTTTAAAGTTTGATAAAGAAGAGATAGAGTTATTAATTGATAAAATGGTAGAGCGTACAATGCGTATGGATATGCCGTGGGAATGGCCATGTGGCGTTGCTTATTATGGGATAAGCCGTGCATATGAAGTAACTAAGAATGAAGAATATCTACAAGTCATGAAAAAGAGAATTGATGAATATATCGAACTTGGATTGCCAGCATGGACAGTTAATACATGTGCGATGGGACATTGTTTGATTACGTTATATGAAGCAACGAATGAACAAAAATATTGGGACATTGCATTAAGCAAAGTGAAGTATCTTAGAACAGAAGCGTTACGATTTGGCGATTCGGTATTACAACATACTGTTTCGATTAAGAATGATTTTCCAGAGCAAGCTTGGGCAGATACACTTTTTATGGCAGCATTTTTCTTGTTAAGAATGGGTGTTAAATTAAAAGATGAGGAAATAATAGAAGATGCACTAAATCAGTATTACTATCATATCAAATACCTACAAAACCAAGAAACAGGTTTATGGTATCACGGATATAATAACATAGAGAAAAGCCATATGTCAGGCTTTCATTGGGGAAGAGCAAATGCATGGGCAGCATATACAATGTCACAAGTAGGGCGTATATTGCCAGAATGCTATCTTTACCCTAAATATATGGAAATCGTAGGTTCATTAGATGAACAGTTATCGAATATTAAATTATTGCAGACAGAAAATGGACTATGGAGAACGATTTTGGATGATGAAACATCATATGAAGAAGTTTCGGCAGCTGCTGGTATTGCAGCAGCAATGGTGACGATAGGGAATCCACTACACACAAAATATGTGAACAAGTCCATACAAGGTGTTAAAGAAAATATTAGTGAGAGTGGAAAAGTTCTGAATGTATCTGCTGGAACGGCTGTTATGAAAGATAGCGAGGGATACAAAACAATAACAAGGAATTGGATACAAGGTTGGGGGCAAGGATTAGCCTTAGCCTTTTTAGCGGGTGTAATTGAGTAGAAAGGCAAGGTTAATTTGTATGATTCAATTTGCGAATAAGGCAATGGTTAGTGAACTAAAGAAGATTTGGAAGGAATGTTTTCATGATGAAGATTCCTATATTAACTTTTTCTTTTGTGAGTATTTTAATGATAAAACAACGTTAGTTTATATGGAAGACGAAAAGCCAGTGTCGATGCTTACGTTAATGCCGGCTAAATTACATGAGAGGACAGGAATACGAGAAGTTTATTATGTCTATGCAGTGGCAACATTGCCAGAAGCACAGGGAAGAGGATATAGTTCAAAACTACTTTATTATGCGAATGAAATCACGAAGAATGCAACATTTCTACAACCAGCAACGAAAGAATTAGAGAGTTTCTATGAAAAGAAGGGATACCTTCCTACAATAGCTCGAAAGTCATGTGTCGTGACGGAAAAACAGTTAGAAGAATTAGAACATGATCGTTTGGAATTGGAGGATATATCAGATTCAGAACTTAAAGTAGCGTCGCTATTAAGGGAAGATAGAAAACCTGCAATACATGAATTAATGATAAGAGAGTTAACAAAAGAAGACAGCGGTTTGTATAAAAAGATTCGAGATTATAAGTTGTCTTCTGTCGGCTATATAGAATGGGAAGAATCTGTACTTGCCTATGCAATAAAAGAAAATGCATTAACAGGTGGTAAAACATTGCTCATTGATGATAGGTATGTGGCAATGGTACGTGAATATGAAGGTATCTTATATATAAGGGAACATACGATGCCAAGTGATATGGTTTTAAAATTAGCAAAACAGTTATTAGCGAAAAGCAGTGCAAGTGAGTGTTCTATTCATCTGATTAGGACAGACAGTTTACAAGTAAAAGATGAGCAAATCGTTATGTCTTGCTTTGAAGTAGAGAAAGGAAATGGATATTTTAACTTAGCATTTGAATAAAATTGCAAGCTTTCTGGAAGAATGTATGATATGTGTTATTACTATCGAGTAATTATTCTATTATTCGTTCGAAAGGGAGAATAGTTTTGCAACAATTAATGGAATCAAAATATCTAAAGGATTTGTTTGAAAAAAGTGGAGATGTACTAGTTCGGGAAATAAAGACAGCGAACTACAACGTTCCGATGTGTATATTTTGTGTAGATGGATTAATAAACAGTATGGTATTTGACCAAGCAGTTTTACGGCCGTTTGCAGATAGTGTTACAGTGAAAGAGTGTAAGAATCAACGGGAATTGTATGATGCGTTATTTACAGGAATGGCGTATCATGGGTTTGTTTCAGAAGTGAAAGATATGGATCAGCTAATCCAAGGTGTAATGAGTGGAATGGCAGGTTTAATATTTGATGAGATACACGCAGCAATTTTATTTGATGTAAGAGGATTTGATAAGAGGTCTGTCTCAGAACCTTCCGATGAAGGTGTAATGAAAGGCGCAAAGGACTGTTTTATTGAAGTGCTTCGAACGAATACGGCACTGATTAGAAGAAGAATTCGCTCCAGATATCTTGTTATTGAGCAGATGACAGTAGGAAGAGTGAATCGTGCAGATATTGCAATTGCATATCTAAGTAATATTGTTGATATGGATAATGTGGAGAGGTTAAAGAATGCAATTAAAAAAATCGACATTGATAATACGCCAACTCCAGCATTCATTGAAGAATTTATAATAAGTAATCGAAGCAGTATCTTTCCGCAAGTGATGCATACGCAAAGACCAGACCGTTGTTCTTCGAATCTAACAGATGGACGTGTTGTTCTTATTATAGATGGTATGCCGTTTGTCTATATCTTACCGTGTCAATTACCGATGTTAATGCAGTCGCCAGAGGATTATGCTGAGAACTGTATTGTTGGCAGTTGTTTACGTACAATAAGATACCTTGCGTTGATTCTAACACTGATCCTACCCGGACTATACATTGCAATAACAACGTATCAACATCAAATGTTACCGATAGAGTTAGCGCTCTCAATACAGAATGCGAAGATAAATGTACCATTTTCGTCGGCAGTCGAAATATTTGGTTTACTAATATCATTTGAGATTCTTATTGAGGCAGGTTTGCGATTGCCGAAGACGGTTGGACAGGCGATGTCGATAGTAGGTGGCTTGGTAGTAGGGCAGGCAGCAGTAACCGCAAATTTAATTTCGCCTGCTGTTGTCATTATCGTAGCATTTACAGGAATAGCGGGTTTTACATTGCCGAATCAAGATTTGGCAAATGCAGTTCGTGTTATTCGATTTGCTATTGCAATATTAGCGGCATTGGGTGGATTTTTAGGTTTGATGATTGGCATAACATTAATAATTACGCACCTTTGCAGCTTGGATAATTACGGAGTGGCATATCTATCACCGTTTGTTGATGCAGAGCATAAAACACACAAGGATACCCTGTTTCGTTATCCAGTACGTTTCTTCAAGTATCGTCCTGAAGGAATTGCAAAGAAAAATCACAGAAAACAAAAGTAGGAGGGCCTATGAAAAAGAT
>NZ_JAVBNS010000098.1:0-19889 GCF_031551385.1 Anaerosporobacter sp. | reverse complement strand
CTTACTAAATTTGGCCAATGGTAGAAAACAATATGCAAGGTTTTTATCTTTTTTTCAAAAAAAATTTGGCATTGAAGTCTTAGATCAAGTAATAACTAAAATGAAATATGCAGGTAGTAAATGGAATACAATCAGAGGTTTTTTAATAAAGTATAAAATGGTTGGTAGGTTGTCCAATAAAAATAAAGAAGAACTTGCTCAATCAATTTTAGAAATCAAAATGATTGAGCAAGAAATATGGTATGAATTAAAAGCGTTTATTAAAAAAGAAGATATATATACAATGAATCATGTCCAAGAGAAAAAAATATATGAAGATAATCAGGTATATGAACATGAGTATATTGATATAAGAGAGATGTGTAATAATAATGGAATTGGCAACAGTATTAGTAGCGAATGCGAAACGGATTTAACAGGAACAGGTCATTACTTCTATTCAGATACTTCTAAGAATACAATTGTTAAAAAAGATATATTTGAATTTTACATTAACTTCAATGAAAGATTTGATAATATATCATGTAAGGGACAAACGATAAAAATAAATAATTTGGTAGCGCGTAAAATTGCAATTCTAGCCTGTGCAGAATGGGGAGATTTTTTAGATAGAATTAAGATTGTCTATGATGATGGAACAAGTTCATATTTATATATTGAGCTAAATGATTGGTGGAAGCAACCTAATTTAGGTTATACAGTCGTTTGGTCTGGTAAAGTAGTTGAAAAAGAAGAAGGGACTGCTAAACTTTTAGATGAGGAGGGACGTTATATGTGCGGAAAAATATATGAATTAGAAGATAAAAAACTAATTCAAGAGATTACTTTGCCTATATGCCCTAATATACATATATTTGGAATAACTATCCATATATAGTTGCGTTATTATAGATTTCAAGGGGATTGAAGATAAGGGTAATCCGAGTTGAATGGAAGCTTGAATGGAAGTTTAATGATAATATTGACTCAATAAAAGCATGGCTAATAATAAGTAGAAAATAGTAAAATAAAACATGCTGATTAATTGGAAAAAATAAAGATTATATAAATGTAATAATAAAAGGAGGGAAAACGATATGTTTTTCTTCCTTTTTTAAGTGAAATGTACTAAATAAAATTAAAACAAACATAAAATATTGACTAAAATACATATATCTGCTATATTTTAATTAGCTAAATTAGTTTGAAGAATGAATAAAAATAAATTAAATTAGCTAAATAAATTATAAGGGGTAATAAATATGAGAAAGAGATTAACGAAAACGCTAGCGTTCACACTTGCAGCAACATTGATGGTTACGTCAGTAGATTTGACGGGATTTGCTCCAGTTACCTATGTACAAGCAGCTACGGCTGGAATTGATGTTAGTGGAGCGTATAAGTTTGATGTAACAAGTACATGGGACAACAACAGCGGAAAGGAAAACAACATTGCTATTACAACAGACGCTACACCAGCAGAAGGAACAACCCTTGTGATGGATGTTTTACTACCTGATAATGGAAATTCGCCAAGTTTCTCAGGAGTTTTGAAAGCAATCGGTGTATTACGAGTAGGCTCTGATTGGAACTGGGTTCAATCGAATACAATTCCAGAGATGAATGCATCTGATTTTACAGAGACGGTAACAATTGATGGTGAGAATTATTACATGACAACAGTAAGTATTCCGTTTGAAGATTCAGTGGGAGCGAACGGTGCAAGTGGTTGGAATGGAAGTATGCCATTTGCAGATGCAGTTAATGATATCGTAAGTCAAGTAACAGTACAATTTGCAGGATATCAAAATGATTATGAAGGTAAAATTGCTATTGCAAATGCTAGATTAATTAATACAGAAGGTAATACAGGAGTTCAGTCAGAGGTAGTGAAAGAGTGGACATTTGATGATGGTATTGGAAACTGGGAAAATGCAGGCTGGGATTATCAGTATAATGGTGATGCAGTAACAACCGAAGCGGATAATGGAATGCTTAAAGTGAATGTTGATTATAGCAGGGATAAAGATTATAGTTGGAGCCAGATTGGTGTTAGGGAATGGGGAGATGTAGCACTTAGCGGTGTGAATAAAACAACATTTGATTTCTATTATGATTCAACGAAGCTAGATGGTGGCTTTAAAATTAAAGAAACGATACAGTATGATGCTACGAATGGAGATTACCCAGATGCAGTAGTAACGGATGTGACAGTTGACACAGATAATGCAGAAGACGTAGGTGAAGGAATCAAAAAAGTAAAAGTTGAACTTGTATTTGATCCGATTACACAAGATACTTGTTGCAATACGGTTCTTTGTATTGTTGGTGTGAATACAAGCTATGCAGGAAGTATCTGGATTGACAACTTAAGAATGATTAAAGAAACTTCTACAGTAGAAGAAATCTATGTAAATTCAACGGTAGCAGTAGATGATAAAACAAATGCAGTAACGATTGTAGATAACAAGTTACAAACATCAACAAAGGATGGCTCGTTAGAAGAGACAGCACTTGCATCTGAGATTAAACTTGTTGATAAAGATGCGACAGCGCAAACAAAAGCAATCTATGCATATTTACAAGCAATGGGAAAATCAAGTAGTGTATTATACGGACATCAAAACGATACTTGGCATAAAGCAGGAGCGGCGACGTTAAGTGATTCGGATACAAGAGATGTAACAGGTTCTATTGCAGGTATCATTGGAATAGATTCCATTTCTTTATCAGGAGATGAATATAGCGCACAAAGATATAATTCAGAAATTGGAGATCAAACATTTTCATTAACAGCAGAGGGTAATGTGTTAGCAGCGGCTGCTCTAACAAACAAGAATATCGAAGAGGGCGCAATCATTACATTATCAGCACATATGCCAAACTTCTCTATTGTAAAAGAGAGCAAAACATATGAAGAGGGTGTTGATCCAAGCTATGCAAAATATGATTTTGCAGGTTATTCTCCAAACGTTTTAACAGGTAATGTAATGAATCAAATCTTACCAGGTGGAATGTACAATGAGAAGTACAATGCTTATCTTGATATGATTGCAGATTACGCAAATCATGTAGATGGAACGATTCTATTCCGTCCATTCCATGAAAACACAGGAAGTTGGTTCTGGTGGGGCGCAGCATTTTGTGATACAGCAACATACAAGAATGTTTGGAAGTATACAGTAGAATATCTTCGTGATGATAAAGGTGTACATAACTTATTATATGTATATGGACCAGGTAGTGAAGCATCAGACGTAGAAGAGTATGGAGAAAGGTATCCGGGAGATAACTATGTAGATATGGTTGGTTTTGATATCTATAATGACAATCCAAAAGAAAATAACGCAGATACATGGTTTGTTGATTTCAAAAAAGCACTTAGTATCGTAGAAGACTTCGGTACTGCACATGGAAAATTAGTAGCAGTAACAGAAACAGGAATTCGAAATGAAGTACAAAAAGGAGACAATCAAACAGCGTTATTAAAAACAGGAAATCTACATAAAGATTGGTATAATACGTTATTAGAAGCAGTATCTGATTCAGAAGCATCATTTTTCTTATTATGGGCAAACTTCGGTAAGAAAGACGGTTTCTATACACCATATGTAGAGGAAGTGAAAGATGGCGGCGTACTTTATGGACAAGAATTATTAGATAATTTTATTGATTATTACAATGATGGAAGAAGTATATTTGCAGCAAATCAAAAGACAATTTTAAGTTCAATTGCATCAACATTGAATATTGAAGCATCATCAAATACAGAAGATATAACAGGATATTTGGTATCACCAATATCAGGAACAAGAATATTAGAAGCAGTATCAGTAATGGCAAAGGTAAATGGCGTGTCAGAATCGGATACCGTAAAAGTAGTTTTCAAAGGAAAAGCAACGGTTACCATTAATGCTCAACTTGATGGAAAATACTATTCTGCAACATTAAGTGAAGCAGATTTGAAGAAGTTAGGTGAATGTGTAGGAACAATTGATCTATATGTTAATAATACAAAATTAGATTCCTTTAGTGCAATCTATAACATTCAGCCACCAGTAGAAGACCCATATGAAATAGATGGATTTGAAACATATAATGGTGTAGACTCATTACTTACAAGTAAATGGGCAACAAATAAAGCAACAGGAAGTAAAATCACTATTTCATTAGTAAAAGATAAGGTTTATGATGGCGACTATGCAATGAAATTTGCATACGAGGAAACAGCAGACGGTTGGGCAGGAGCAACGATTTCAAAAGAGGTAGACTGGTCAAATTGTGATGCATTGCAATTCTATACAATTCCAGATGGAAACAATCAAAAGGTAGTTGTACAGATCACAGCAAACGGAAAAGTATATGAAACCTATATGAATCTATATGAAGGATACGCAGGAAAGACAACACCGATATTAGTAACCATTCCATTTTCGGATTTCTGTGAACGTGATACGAAAGACAATCCAAAAGGAGGATTACTAGAAGATTCTAGCAAAGTAACTTCATTTGGACTATGGGTAAATGCGATTGATTCGTCACCAGCGGTTGTTGATAACAAAGTAACGGGTATAATTTATTATGATAAGATTACTGCAGTTAGCAGTGGGGTTACAAAAGCAACATTTAAAGATATCAAAAAAGAAAATAATTCTACTACAAATCCTTCTTCAGCAGAACAAGAGGAGGAGACAAAAGAAGAGATCAAACTTGCAGAACAAGAATCACTTCAAATTATAGGTGTAGGAAGCGAATTAACATTTGGTAAAACAGCTTCTTTAAATGTTACAGGAGGAAGTGGAGACGGAGCAGTAACATTTGCAGTAACATCTGGCAGTAAATATGCTACAGTAGATGCTAAAACAGGAAAAGTACAAACAACAGGAGTTGGAGAAGTTACTGTTACTGCAACAAAGGCTGGAGATAGCAAATATAAAGAGGCAACAGCGACTATTTCATTCAAGGTTGTAATGCCTAAGAAAAATGCAACGATTACAATTGGAACGAACAAGTATAAGGTTGTAAGCACAACAAGTAAGAAAGAAGCTCTTGCTTATGTAGGAACAACAAAGAAAGATAGTAAGAGTATTGTTATTCCTGCGACTGTTAAGGTTGGAACGGTTAGTTATAAAGTAACTTCAATTGAAAAGGCAGCACTAAAGGGCTGTAAGAAAGTAACGAGTGTAACAATCGGAAAGAATGTGACGACAATAGGTGATAGTGCTTTTGAAGGTTGTACAGCATTAACAAAGATTACAATCCCTGAAAATGTAACAACAATTGGTAAGAAAGCATTCTATAAAGATAGCAAACTCAAGACAATAACAGTAAAATCTAAGAAACTTACAAAGATTGGTGCTGACGCCTTTAAAGGAGTTCATGCAAAAGCAAAAATTACAGTTCCAGCGTCAAAACTTTCTTCTTATAAGAAACTATTAAAAGGAAAAGGACAGGCGAAGACAGTTACAATTAAATAGTAGAAAAGAGGAGAAGCTGTTCACTTACGGTTCGTGTTGGTGGCAGCTTCTTTTTTGAGGATGACTTCTTTTGGGTGATGTTCTTGTAAAGTGGTTTTCGCTTTGCTATAATTATTTTAGCATAAACGATTATAGCAAAAGGGGGATAATGAAAATGTTGAAAAAAGTGGTGACGGTGATTACAGGAATAACGTTGGTGCTAGGCCTTTCAATGTTTCTGCCAGCGAACGCAGCAAGTGCGAAGGAAGTGCAAGAGCAGACGCAGGAGGAATCAGTAACAGAGGAAAGTCAAATAGAGGACGAAGTGCAAAAAGAAGTAAAAATAAAGATTAATAAAACGAATTTCCCAGGATTATATCAGACTTTAAAAGATAAAAAATATGATACGGATGAAGATGGATATTTGTCGGAGTATGAATGTCGGTGTGTTTTTTGGATTCAAACCCCAAAAGCGGTTTCCTCATTAGAAGGAATAGAGAACTTTCCGAATTTGTCGACTATGTACTTAGCAAATTATACTGGAACAAAGATAACGATTACAAAAACAAACGAAAAATTAAAGTGGTTATATATCACCCCTAAGAAGTCAAAATTAACAATTAATGCACCTTATGTTAAGCGATTGGGTGTACAGTTAATAGAGTTTAGGGAAGATGGAACGATAAGCATGGGGAATGTAAGAGTGGGTTCTACATTAAAGACATTAGACATCTCTACTTGTAAGAATGTACAAGTACTCGAAATTATTCAAAGTAAACTTTCCACTTTGAAATTACCGAATAAAAATAGTAATTTGCAATGGGTGTGCCTAGAGAGTTTATCAATAGGAAAGTTGGATTTTCAGAATTATAAAAACCTTGCCTATCTCCGTTTGGCAAAGGTATCGAACTTAAAGAGTTTGAATTTGAGTAAGAATACAAACCTTAGAGCGATGGAGATATATAGTAAAACGAAATTGAAAAAGATTGATGTTTCTAATTCGAAAAAGTTGAGTGCGATTTATCTATTCCAAGAGAATGATAGTTTAAAGAAAAGTATAATACTACCCAAAGGAAAAACAGTGAAGTTTCCAAGTACGAATGAGTCAACGAGGAAGATTGGAATGGAATATTTGAATGTAGAGTAAGCGGAACGAATTTATTATAAGAATAAAAAAAGAGTTGTTACAAAACATAATTTTTCTACAATATAATGGGATATCTTTTGAAAAACTATCTCATTTATATCGTGGTCAAAACTTGTTTTGCAACAACTCTTTTTATATCTATGTTCTATAAATTAAAAACTCAGATTGTTATATACTTGGCACTGCCACAGAAGCATCAATATCATCAGAATAATCCACTCCTGCTATTCCAAAACCAAACATAGTATAGAAATCATCCCAATATCCATCAATATCCGCAATATCTGTAATATTTTCAGTAGTTACTTCTTCCCAAAGAGCTTTGATTTTTTCTTGAACTTCGCTGTCCAATTCATAATCATCAAGGCGAATTAATCCTTGTCCATCTACTTCAGGTGTTTCGATAAGCAATTTCTGTGCAAACATTCGACAGACTTGTTCGATACATCCTTCATGTGTTCCAAGTTCTTTTTGAACTTTATATAGTAAACTGATATAAAGAGGAACAACAGGAATTGCTGCACTGGATTGTGTAACTAAAGCTTTATTTACAGAGACATAGGCATGAATATCATGACTAGCATAGTTTTCTGTAAGAAGAGCAGCAGTTTGGTGAAGGTGTTCCTTTGCGTGACCAATAGTACCTTCTTTATAGATTGGATACGTAAGCTCTGGTCCAATATAAGAATAAGCAACAGTAATTGCGCCTTCTTCAAGTGCATCGCCAGCAACTAATGCTTCAATCCATTCAGCCCAATCTTCACCACCCATAACTTTAATGGTAGAAGCAATTTCCTCTTCAGTTGCAGTAGGGATAGAAGCTTCTGATATTGTATTATGGCGTAAATCGATTGATTTACTTTCGAAAGTATCAGAAGTTGCTTTAAGTACTGATGTGTATGTAGTACCATCTGCGACTGTTCTTCTAGGTGCTGCTAAACTGTAGATAACCATATCAACTTTGCCTAAATCACGTTTGATCTTTGCAATCGTTTCTTCCTTGATTTCCTTGGAAAATGCATCGCCATTAATTGTTTGTGCATATAGGCCATCATCATTTGCAAAGGATTCAAAAGCGGCAGTGTTATACCAACCTGCAGTAGCAGTTCGATTACCAGCTGCTTCTTTTTCATACATGACACCTAGAGTAGAAGTTTGATATGTATAAGCAAGTGAAATTCGGGAAGCTAGTCCATATCCAGTAGAAGAACCGATAATAAGAGCTTTTTTTGGAGACTTATATGAATGTGATAATTTACTTTGTTCTTTTGTATAAGCAATCTGATTCGCAACGTTTTCCCTACAACCAGCAGGGTGAGCCGTTGTACAGATGAATCCACGTACTTTTGGTTCTATAATCATCGTATATACCTCATCTTTCCATCAAAAAAGTTTGAAAATCAAACTAATTATACCATATTATAAGGGAATAGTCAAAATAGAGATTCGGCGATTTCAGTGACATGGAATAGACATTTGATTTATAGTAAGTAAAAAAATAGTGGGAAGCCCACTCGTGGCTCCCCATCCTTGACAACAATAATTGCCTTGGACATTCATTCCAAAACATATTGTAATATAGTATATGTAAATTGATTATAATTATACATTTGAAAAATAATAGAGAACTCACTCGTAGTTCTCCAATTTGAAATAGCTATAATATCATCCCACTCGTGAATGACTTTCTTGTAACTATATTTTAACATAATATAAGGTATTTGTCTAGATGTAGAGGAGATTTTTTACTTAGTACATTTGTCTAACAGATTTTCTAAGTCTTCTATAGATGATAGTTTATATTTGCTCATTATAATATTCAATTGTTCTATCATACTTTGTTTTTCAGTGCAAGCTTCAGTTAATTCGCTTCTTTTGCTTTTTAATTTTTCAACATATATAAGTTTATCGTTATATTCGTTTTTTAGAGTTTGGTAATAATGATTTATTCCTAAAGATATAGAGATAGCTTCATCTACCATTTTCATCTCATCATTGGATAAATCAGCAATATAATCGCTCAACCGTGCTTTGCTTACACATATAATATTTCCTAAAAGCACATTTCCATCAAGAATAACTCCTCCATCTAAATCCATTTTATCGGCAATAGGAATTACTGTTTTTAGTGTAGACGTTGTATGAGTGATAGGAGCAACAATTGTGTTTGGTGAAGTTGCATTTGCAGAATTATATTGTAAAATAACACAAGGTCGTTCCTTGCACTCTTCACTGCCAATGCCGACACCTAAATTGCATCGATACACCTGTCCTCTAGTAACTTTTCTTTTACTAGCAGTAGTGGCACGATGATTTAAGTACAGTTTTTCCTTCAACCAATCCAAATACTGCTGTGTCTTGCTAAGATCAATATTTATCAATAAATTATCTCCTTCTTTTTATCTTCTTCTGTCTTTTTAAAAGCTTTTTAAAATGATTTTACTGTATGTTTACATTGTAACATATATTCAATTAAATTGCAATTTATGTTAAATAAACTTACAAACTGTAAATTTATTTGCGTAGTTCTTGAAGACTGCTTGCCTCGCTTTACAAAATATAAAGAATCCGATATATTATAACTAGTATGCAATGCGTACTAGTTTAGTATAGATGGGAGTAGTTAAAAATTGAACATAGGATTATTTACAGAAACATACTATCCAGAAATTAACGGTGTAGCAACTTCATGTTTTATGTTAAAGACGGAATTAGAGAAGATGGGTCATAATGTCTATGTTTTTTCGACAAAGACTCCAGGTGAACCAGAATTTGAACACAATGTATTTCGCGTACCGAGTGTACCATTTATATTTCTAAGTGACCGTAGGGTTGGAATGTTTTATCACTCTAAGTTTGCATCAACAATTAAAAAATTGGAATTAGACTTAATTCATACAAATACAGAGTTTTCGCTTGGTATGTTTGGAAGAATCATGGCGAAGGAATTGAATATTCCCGTTGTCCACACATATCATACAATATACGAGGACTATTCTCATTATATAATGAAGATAAAGAGTTTGGATAAACGAACAAAATCGGCAATTCGTTATTTTACAAAGCGATGCTGTAACTCCGCAAGTAGGGTGATTGTTCCTACGAATAAGGTGAAGAAGTTGTTGCTTACCTACAATGTGCATAGCGATATTGAGATTGTACCAACGGGTATTAAACTTGATAAATTCAAAAGAGAAAGTTATGAAGAGAAAGATATCCTTGCATTGCGTAGACAATATGGAATACAGGAAGATGAGAAATCTATTGTATATCTAGGAAGAATATCGCAAGAAAAGAATATTGAAGAGTTATTACGGGCTATGCCAATATATATGAAACGACATGAAGATGTAAAATTCGTTGTCGTTGGTGGCGGCCCAGATAGAGATAGGCTTATGCAGATTGCCGTAGAATTGCAAATTGAACATAGAGTAATCTTCACTGGTGAGCAACCGTGGGATACGATTGGTAAATACTATCAACTTGGAGATGTATTTGTGAGTGCTTCTCAGAGTGAAACACAAGGACTAACTTATATAGAAGCAATGGCAGCAGGTTTACCAGTTGTAGCAAAACGAGATGCTTGTTTAGAGGAGATTCTTGTTGATGGGTATAATGGATATGGATTTGATTCGCAAGAAGGATTATTTGAAGGGCTAGAGAAGATTCTATATGATGATACGGCTGAGAAAGATAAAATTCCATATTCAAGTAATGCGTTGTCTATCGTAAAGACATATTCAACGGAAGAGTTTGCTAGGAAGATACTTAATGTATATGAAGAAGTTGCAGAAGAGAAGTATAGAGAAGAAGGACTTATATAAGAGGAGTAATGCAATATGGAAAGTAGAAAAGAAATAGCAATGCAGTTATTTAAAGAAGGATACAATTGTTCACAAGCAGTATTTGCTGCATACAGTGATTTATATAATATGGATCGTGAAACGGCACTTAAATTATCAAGTTCATTTGGTGGTGGAATGGGGAGAATGCGAGAGGTGTGCGGCGCAGTTTCTGGAATGTTTCTTGTTGCAGGATTGGAAACGGGAAGTGCAGATGGGAAAGATCAAGAAGGTAAGAAATATAACTATGACGTAGTTCAAAAATTGGCAGAAGAATATAGGAAAGAAAATGGTTCTATTATCTGTCGTGAACTTCTTGGACTCGATAAGAAAGCTGATACAACACAGACAAAACCAGAGGCAAGAACAGAGGAATACTATAAGAAGCGTCCTTGTGTTGAGTTGGTTGGGCAGGCTGCGGAAATCTTAGAACGTATTTTGTTAGAGAAAGAATAGGCTAAATGCGAAACTCTATTTATACTGTTGAGAGTTTCGCAAGTACTTATGTTTCAAATTAAGAAAAAGCAAAAAAATAAAGAAAAGGAGCCATTAGTAATGAACACAATTTTTCATAAAGTAGCAAATCAAGAAGAAATCAATCAAGTAGTAGAATTAGGAGCAACAATCTGGAGAGAACATTATTCTTCATTGATTTCAATGGAGCAGATTGATTATATGCTTGATAAATACCAATCTCCTATTGCAATTGCGGAGCAGATGGAAAACCAAGGTTACGAATATTATCTAATTAAAGATGATGATTCCACGGTTGGATACATAGGAATTATGATGGAGGAAGAGAAGATTTTCCTTAGCAAATTGTATGTGGCAAAAGAGGCAAGAGGCAATGGGTTTGCTTCTAAGGCATTTGCTTTTTTAGCAGATATGGCAGCAGAGAATAAGAAGAATGCGATATGGCTTACAGTGAATCGACATAATGATAGTTCAGTTGCAGTTTATGAGAAAAAGGGATTCGTGAAAGTTCGTGAACAGGTTGCTGATATTGGGAATGGCTATGTGATGGACGATTTTATTATGGAGTTGGCAGTTGCAAATTAAAACAAAATAGAATAGTTGAAGAAGGTATATATGAGAAGAAACAAAAACGAGGAGGAACTTATTGATGAGCATTATAGAAAATTTAACTTCGGATAGAGCGAACTGGATGTCAAGGCTGAGCGATTCATTATCTCTCAGGGATTTATCTATCCCTGGTACGCATGATTCGGGTACCGAATGTGTCGCTAAAGGGATTGCCCATTGCCAAAATCACAGCATACTCAAACAGTTGGAGGAGGGCGTTCGCTTTCTTGATGTGCGACTTAAAAAAGACGGAGGCACTCTGAAAGTGGTGCATGGCATTGTAGATTGCAAAATAGATTTTAAGAAGGTACTAGAATGGTGTCTGAATTTCTTAGAAACTAATCCAAGAGAAACTATTCTCATGTGTGTCAAAAATGATGGGGACGCCAATATTGCTCAGCTGTTCTTAGATCATGTAAATGATAGCAAATATAAGTCGTTATTTTTGCAAACAAATAAGGTGCCAACTCTTGGAGATGCGAGAGGGAAGATTGTTTTCTTTAGAAGATTCAATTCTGGCGACATTGAAGATTATAAAGAATTTGGAATAAACTGGATTGTTGGCTGGAAGGACAATACCGTATTTGACATAAATACAGATCAAGGCGATAAGTTTACAGTTGAGGATTGCTATAATGAATCTAACACAAATAAGAAATTAGATGTTGTCAAAAAAACATTAGGCAAATCTCTTAATGACAGCGCAAGGATGTTTGTTACGTTCTGCAGTATTGCATCTGGTTATGGTAGGCTTATTAACACACCTTATAGATATGCATGGGGAGGCGGAACCGTAGATCCTGCTGTGAATCCCAAGGTATACGAATATATAGCTTATCGTGGATACAATAAGCGCTTTGGTATTGTCATAGCTGACTTCTACAACGACGAAGGAGCTGACAACTATTTAGTTGACAGTATCATCCGTTCAAACTTCAAGGCTCCCAGCAATGATACAATCGAGGATAAGGGAATTTATCAAATACTATGCAAGTGTTCACTAAAGCATATTGACATCAATGGCAGAAAAAAGGAGGACAACGTAGAAGCTGTCATTTGGACTCCTTATGATGCAGAAAGTCAGCAGTTTAGTTTTGAACATGTGGACAAGGACACTTACCGAATCGTTGCCGTGCATAGTGGCAAATGCCTTGAGCCTACAGGCTCAAAAAATAGGGATAAAGTTGTGCAGAAAGCAATTTCTAATTCAGACAACCAATTATGGCTGCTTGAAGAAAAAGAAGAAGGTTGGCTCGCTCTAAAAAGTAAGACATCAGGTCTTTATTTAGATGTGAACAATGGTAATAAACATAATGGAAATTCTATGGTGGTCTACGAGGCAAACGGTACTGATGCACAGCGATTCAACCTGCACCGTTTTAAAGTAGTTACAAATACGAATAATAGTGTAAATGCTTCAAAAGCAGTTACAGTAAAGTCAAAATAAAATTCTTGATTGACAACATAATTTCACATGATATAATAAACAATAGTGATACATTAAGTATTCAAATAAAACACAAAACGATGACGAGAAGAGTACGATATGGAATAATGCAGAGAGAGATATGCTATGCTGAAAGTATCTTATTAAGAAATATCCGAAAACTACCTCCGAGTGACCCCAATCAGGTTCGGTGATTCCGTTATAATCTATGCCTATGAAGTGTAGGTAAATGAAGTGGGTACAGATTATTTTGTGCCAAATAGGGTGGAACCGCGAGAATATACTCGTCCCTTTCGATTTGTATTGTGAATCGAAAGGGGCTTTTTTATGTAACTTTTTAGACAAGCTTTAATACTACAGTGAACAAAGCAGTTTAACAGTGCCAAAGTACATGTTTTTCGTGATTAGTGTGAATAATTATAACTTGAAGAATAAAGTACGGAAAAGTTACATTCTAATAAAATCCCGTCACTAGGTTTGCAATACGTATAAAAGCGAATAATAAAGATAATGAACAGAGAAAGAAAGGAAGAAAAAACGATGAAAATCACATTGAAAGATGGATCAGTAAAAGAGTATGAAAGTGCAATGTCCGTAATTGATATTGCGAAAGATATTAGTGAAGGCCTTGCTAGAATGGCATGTGCTGGAGAAGTTAACAATAAGGTAGTAGACCTTAGAACAGTAGTAGATTCTGACTGTGAGTTGAATATCTTAACATTTAACGATGAAGAAGGAAAAGCAGCATATAGACATACTGCATCCCATGTACTTGCACAAGCAGTAAAGAGATTATACCCACAAGCAAAATTAGCAATTGGACCATCCATTGAATCCGGATTCTACTATGATTTTGATATGGATTCCCTAGATCGTGCAGCACTTGATGAGTTAGAGAAAGAAATCAAAAAAATCATCAAAGAGGGAGCAGAATTAACAAGATTCACTCTTCCAAGAGAAGAAGCAATTCAATTGATGAAAGAAAAAGATGAGCCATACAAAGTAGAGTTAATCGAAGATTTACCAGAAGATGAAGAGATTTCTTTCTATCAACAAGGTGATTTCGTAGATTTATGTTGCGGCCCTCATTTAATGAGCACAAAAGCATTAAAAGCAGTTAAGTTAATCTCTTCTTCAGGAGCTTACTGGAGAGGTAGCGAGAAGAATAAGATGTTAGTAAGAGTATATGGAACAGCATATACAAAGAATGCAGACTTAGATGCACATATGCAACGTCTTGAAGAAATTAAAAAACGTGACCATAACAAATTAGGTCGTGAGATGGAATTGTTTGCAACAGTAGACGTTATTGGTCAAGGTCTTCCTCTTCTTATGCCAAAAGGAGCTAAGATGATTCAAACTCTTCAAAGATGGATTGAAGACGAAGAAGAAAAACGTGGATATATGCGTACAAAGACTCCATTAATGGCGAAGAAAGATTTATATGTAATCTCTGACCACTGGGGACACTACAAAGATGGAATGTTCGTACTTGGAGATGAAGAAGATGAGGATTCTGAAGTATTTGCACTTCGTCCAATGACTTGCCCATTCCAATATTATGTATACAAGCAAAGCCAAAAGAGTTATAGAGATCTTCCATGTCGTTACGGTGAAACTTCAACATTATTTAGAAATGAAGATTCGGGAGAAATGCATGGACTTACTCGTGTAAGACAGTTTACAATCTCAGAAGGTCACTTAATTGTAACACCAGAGCAAATCGAAGAAGAATTCGCAGGATGTCTTGACCTTGCAAGATATTGTTTACAAACACTTGGTGTAGAAGAAGATGTAACATACCGTTTATCAAAATGGGATCCAAACAATAAAGAAAAATATCTTGGCGATGCAGAGCAATGGGATAGAACACAAAACAAGATGAGAGAAATTCTTGACCATCTTAAAGTAAGTTACACAGAAGAAGAAGGCGAAGCAGCTTTCTACGGACCAAAACTTGATATTCAAGCGAAAAATGTATATGGTAAAGAAGATACTATGATTACAATTCAATTGGATTTCGCATTAGCAGAAAGATTTGATATGTTCTATATTGACCAAAACGGTGAGAAGAAACGTCCATATATCATCCACAGAACTTCTATTGGATGTTATGAAAGAACACTTGCTTGGATCATTGAAAAATATGCTGGATTATTCCCAACATGGTTATGCCCAGAGCAAGTTCGAGTTCTTCCAATCTCTGAGAAATATCATGATTATGCAAACAAAGTAAAAGCACAACTTGAAGAAAATGGCGTACTTGTTACAGTTGATGAAAGAGCAGAAAAGATTGGTTACAAGATTCGTGAAACAAGACTTGACCGTGTTCCTTATATGTTAGTAGTAGGACAAAAGGAAGAGGAAGAAGGACTTGTATCAGTAAGAAGTCGTTACCTTGGAGATGAAGGACAAAAACCAGTGGATACATTTATTGATGAAATTTGCAAAGAAATCAGAACAAAAGAAATTCGTAAGATAGAAGTAGAAGAACAAAAATAAAAGTGTAAGAGTAAAAATAGAAATAGAAGAACAAAAATAGAAGTACAAGAGTAAGATGGAGGAACAATTGTGGCGAATTACACAAACGAAATAGAGAAAAGAAGAACGTTTGCGATTATCTCTCACCCCGATGCAGGTAAGACAACATTAACAGAAAAGTTACTATTATACGGAGGCGCAATTAATCTTGCGGGCTCCGTAAAAGGTAAAAAAACTGCAAAACATGCTGTCTCTGACTGGATGGAAATAGAGAAACAAAGGGGTATCTCGGTTACTTCTTCGGTAATGCAGTTCAATTATGATGGATATTGCATTAATATCCTTGATACACCAGGACATCAGGATTTCTCGGAAGATACGTATCGTACATTAATGGCAGCAGATTCAGCAGTCATGGTTATCGATGCTTCTAAGGGTGTTGAGGCACAGACGAAAAAACTATTTAAAGTATGTACCATGCGTGGAATTCCAATCTTTACATTTATTAATAAGATGGACCGTGAAGCGAATGATACCTACGAATTACTAGATGAGATTGAAAATGTACTTGGTATTCAGACTTGTCCAGTTAACTGGCCAATTGGTTGCGGTAAGAATTTTAAGGGTGTATACGATCGTAATACGAATACAATTACAAAATTTACAGCAGCAAACAATGGACAAAAGGCAGTAGATACGGTAGAAGTAGAGCTTGGAAGCTCAGAACTTGATTCTTTAATTGGAACAGAATTGCATGAGAAGTTATCGGAAGAAATCGAACTTCTTGATGGAGCAAGTAGTGAATTTGATTTAGAGAAAGTAAGAGCTGGTAAGTTAACGCCTGTATTCTTTGGATCTGCACTTACAAACTTTGGTGTTGAGACATTCCTACAACACTTTTTAGATATGACAACATCACCGCTTCCACGTAACGCAAAAGATGCAGAAGTAGATCCATTAAAAGATGATTTCTCTGCATTCGTGTTCAAGATTCAAGCGAACATGAATAAGGCACATCGTGACCGTATTGCGTTCATGAGAATCTGTTCAGGACGATTTGAAGCTGGAATGGAAGTAAATCATGTGCAAGGTGGTAAGAAAATGAAATTATCACAGCCACAGCAGATGATGGCACAGGAGCGAAAGATAGTAGAAGAAGCATATGCAGGCGATATTATTGGTGTGTTTGATCCAGGTATCTTCTCGATTGGTGATACGATTTGTATGCCAAATATGAAGATTGAATATGAAGGAATACCAACATTTGCACCAGAACATTTTGCTAAAGTACGTCAAGTTGATACAATGAAGAGAAAACAATTTATCAAAGGTATCTCTCAGATTGCACAAGAAGGTGCGATTCAGATTTTCCAAGAATTCAATACGGGAATGGAAGAGATTATTGTAGGTGTGGTAGGTGTTCTTCAATTTGATGTTCTTAAATTCAGACTTGAGTCAGAGTACGGTGTAGACATTCGTCTTGAAACGCTTCCATACGAACATATTCGTTGGATTGTAAGTAAAGATACCGATGTAGCCGGACTTAGTGTAACTTCTGATACGAAGAAAATTAAAGATTTAAAGGATAATCCACTTCTTATCTTTACACATAGCTGGAGTATCAATACTGTATTGGATCGTAATAAAGGGCTTGAATTATCAGAATTTGGAACTGCAGAATAGTAACCCTATTAGTAACGTAGTCAAAAAAAGATAAAATTAGTTGTTGACAAATGATTTGGATATGTGATATACTTAGAAAGCTGTGAATACGAACCGAATGTATTCGGAAGTGATTTGCAGAAAACAATGAAGCAGAGTATCCACTCTCACCTTAGCACAAAAGACTGTGACTTGGGTTAATATTTCAAGATAATTTAGTAGAATACTACTGAGTATAGATCGAACTTGAAGACGTGGATAGATTTGCTATCTACGTTTTTTTGTGTAAAATTAACTATATATTGAAACAAACCTATGGAGGTGTACCGTTATTAGCGATTTAATGATTAATGAACAAATCAGGGACAAAGAGGTTCGTCTTATTGGCGAAGAAGGAGAACAATTAGGAGTTATGTCTTCTAAAGATGCTATGAAGTTAGCAAAGGAAGCGAATTTGGACTTAGTAAAAATTGCTCCAACAGCAAAACCACCTGTTTGTAAGATTATTGATTATGGTAAATACAAATATGAATTAGCTAGAAAAGACAAAGAAGCTAAGAAAAAACAAAAGGTAACAGAAGTAAAAGAGATACGTTTGTCACCAAACATTGATGAGAATGACCTTAACACAAAGGCGAACCAAGCAAGAAAATTCCTTTCAAAAGGTGATAAAGTTAAAGTAGCATTACGTTTCCGTGGTAGAGAGATGGCACATGTGTCTACTAGCAAACAAATTCTTGATTCATTCTTTGAACGTGTTGAGGATATCGCAGTAGTTGAAAAACCTGCTAAGTTAGAAGGTAGAAACATGATAATGTTTTTAACAGAAAAACATTAGGGACCGTGGTTGTAAACTGTAACAGGTAGAAGCAATTTAATTCATGACAACGAAGCTACGGTTTCGTAGCTAGTTGTTCTGATATGGGGTAATTTATAGGTAATTATATCTTGGACAATCCCATGAATAGATATGCTAGTGACATATGGTATTTAATAACGTGTTACTAAGAATAACAGATAGAAGATATTATTAAGGAGGAACTATCATGCCAAAAATGAAAACAAGCAAAGCAGCAGCTAAGCGTTTCAAAAAAACAGGAACAGGTCAATTAAAGAGAATGAAGGCTTACAAGAGTCATATCTTAACTAAGAAATCTACTAAGAGAAAAAGAAATCTTAGAAAAGCTACATTAGTTGATGCAACTAACTTAAAGAACATGAAGAAAATTTTACCATATTTATAGGATATAAGGAGGGAACTACGAAATGGCAAGAATTAAAGGCGGAATGAACGCTAGAAAAAAACATAACAGAGTATTAAAGCTAGCTAAAGGTTATAGAGGCGCTAGATCAAAACAATATAGAGTAGCAAAACAATCTGTAATGAGAGCATTAACTTCTTCATTTGCAGGAAGAAAAGAAAGAAAAAGACAATTCAGAAGATTATGGATTGCCAGAATCAATGCCGCTGCTAGAATGAACGGACTTTCTTATAGCAAATTTATGTATGGTTTAAAATTAGCTGAGATCGAAGTTAACAGAAAGATGTTATCTGAAATGGCTATCAACGACGCTGAAGGATTTACAGCATTAGTTGAAGTTGCTAAAGCTAAATTAGCTTAATATGAAAATTACCCCTTGGAAATGTGTTATTTCCAAGGGTTTTTTATTTTGAAAAATCAATAGAGCTACTCAACAGCTTTGTGTTTGAATATCTTGTTGAAAGGCCAAAGTTTCGGTAATAAAACATTTATCTCGGCACCAAGGAACAGAATATACATACAGAAGTATAGCCAGAGCATCATTAATACAATTGCAGTAAGACTTCCGTACATAGTTGAGAATTTGGCAAAATTATCAATATAGATAGAGTATAGGAAGGAGAATAGCATCCAACCTGCCGCAGCGATAACAGCGCCTGGGAGTTCGTTCAGAAGCTTAGTCTTACGGTTAGGGATTACGACATACAATAATAAGAAGAAGAAGGTATACAAAGCTAATGAAATAATAGTACGTAGTCCGATGATTGCTAAAGCCAAATCATTAATCAGTGGAAATTCCCTCTGAATTAATAGATAAAGGCGATTTCCGAATACAAGCAAAGCAAGTGAGACAACAATAATAATAGCGAATGCCAACGTATAGATGGCAGAAGTGATACGTAAGCGAATATAGTTACGAGTTTCTTTGATTTCATATACGTTATTCAGACCTTTAACGATTGCAAGAAATCCTCTTGATGCAGACCAAAGTGTAGTGATTGCTGTAATAGAGATAATAGTAGTAGCTGGTTGTACGTAAATATCTGATACGAGAGAAACAATGTAAGTATTGATTCCGCTAGGAAGTAAATTTCGAATTAATATATATAATTCGCTTTCTTTTAATGGTAGAAACTGTATTAGTGTTAATAAAAACATGACAAAAGGGAAAAAAGAGATGATTATAAAAAAAGCTGCTTGTGCAGAAAATGTAGGCACAAAGTCGTTTGAAATTTTGCGACTAGCTGTTCGAATCGCCTGAATTATGGATACCAGTTTCATAATAACTCCAATCATTTTGAATAGTTAGTTACTACTCTTATTAATTTATGTACCTATGGTATGATATATTTCAAAAAAAAGCAAGGAGGAATATAAAATAATAGTGGCTAAGCTGTGAACGTTTTGTGCGAACAGTAACGTAGTTCTTAATAACCTAGTAACGATTGACAGAAATCGTGAATATCTATAGAATGAATATGTAAGTGCGTATATGAATAAACGTATATAATGACAAGGGAGGAATTACAT
>NZ_JAVBNS010000033.1:0-3852 GCF_031551385.1 Anaerosporobacter sp. | reverse complement strand
GCATATTTATTTGTACATTTTAAAGAGAAAACAACACCAGATGGAGAACAAGTTTATTTTTCAATAAGTAAAGATGGAATGAAGTGGGAAGAGTTAAACGAAGGACTGCCAGTACTGTGGGCATATTATGGAGATAAGGGCGTAAGAGATTTTACAATAAAGAGAAATGATAGTACAGGAAGATACTATATCTTTGCAACCGATTTAAGTCTATCCTATGGAATGAGAAACCAATACCAAAACTCATGGAAAAACGCAGGAGAAAAGGGCAGTAAGAACTTTTCTGTATGGGAGTCAGACAATTTAGTAGATTGGTCAGAACAAAGATTAGTAAGTCTTGCTGATGAGAACTATGGTTGCTTATGGGCACCAGATATCATCTATGATAAAGAAAACGAGAATTATGTTATTCACTGGTCATCAAGCCATAAGAGCAATAACTATGGATTTAAGAAGATTTACTATAGTAGAACAACCGACTTTATAGAATATACAAAACCAGAAGTATTATATGAAAAAGAAGATAGTGGAATTATTGATTCAGCAATTTATGAAGAAGATGGAACATACTATATGTTTGTTAAGAGCGAGAGAAATCCATCGAAGATTATCATGCTTCGTTCGAATCATGCAGTAGGACCATGGGAGAGAATGGAAGCCTTTGATGAGAGTATGGCTGACGTAGAGATTGGAATGTATGAAGCACCTACCGCAGTAAAATTAGAAGATGGAAGATGGTGTCTATTCCTTGACTATTATGGACAAACTGGGCCGAATCAAGGGTATGTACCTTTTATATCAGAAGATATAGCAAGTGGTAAATTTGTACGCTCTGAAGAAGCATTTTCCTTCCCTTATAAATTCAAACATGGAACTATTCTTACAATAGACATGGACGATTATGAAAGAATCAAAAACTACGATTGGAGGAAATATTGGTATGCAGAATAAGGAACATTCAACAAATATAAAAGTACATATTGATGTAGACAATAAAGTAAGCCCAATGGGAGATCTGTTTGGATTATTCTTTGAAGATTTGAACCATGCTGCCGATGGTGGATTGTACGCAGAGATGCTTCGAAACAGAAGCTTTGAATTTTCACCAGAAGATAATGAAAGTTATACGCATCTTACTGGATGGAGTGCAGTAGGTGAAGAAACAGATGTTGCATTAGAAGTAATCGAAGAAGAAAGAGAAGATAAAAAACAACATCACTATATCCGTATGAAAGTAAATACAGCGGGCTGTGGAATGCAGAACCAAGGTTTTAATGCAGGGCTTAATCTACAGGAAAATCAAAACTATCTATTAACATGCTATGCAAAGAATAAAGATATAAAAAATGAAAATATAGAAAATGCAGATGAAAATAATACAGACAAAAACAATACAGATACAAGTAATACCAATGTATTAACCGCAGGCTTGTACAATAAAGATAATACGCTAATTTCAGAACAGGAAATTCTATTATCAGAAGATTGGAATAAATACGAAGTTGTACTCTCATCTTCATGCACTGACCATGAATGTAGTCTTCGCTTGACACTTCCAAAAGCGGGAGAGGTATATTTAGACTACGTATCCTTATTCCCAGAGGAAACATTTTG
This sequence comes from Anaerosporobacter sp., assembly GCF_031551385.1. Classification (GTDB taxonomy): domain Bacteria; phylum Bacillota; class Clostridia; order Lachnospirales; family Lachnospiraceae; genus Anaerosporobacter. The sequence goes on along the minus strand of NZ_JAVBNS010000033.1, from coordinate 2,238 downwards.
TCGTCGTAAAAATGGTTTGAGAAAAGATATTGCGCAAGCATTAGCAGATATGAAACCAAAATTCATGAGATTTCCAGGTGGTTGCCTAGTGCATTGTGGTACGGTGGATGCAGAAGACAGACATTCTATGTATCGTTGGAAGAAAACAATCGGAGAGGTGGAGAAGAGATATCCAAAGAGAGCAAGCTGGGGATATCATCAAACATTAGGACTTGGATTCTTCGAATATTTTCAATTCTGTGAAGATATCGGAGCAAAACCACTTCCTGTAATCCCAGCAGGATTTGACCCACATACACAAATCGGTGCACCACTTTCCGAGATGCAGGAATGGATTGACGAAGCATTGGATTTGATTGAATTCGCCAACGGAGATACGAGTACAACATGGGGGAAAATCAGAAGCGATATGGGACATCCCGAATCGTTTAATCTGGAATATCTTGCAATTGGTAATGAAGAGCAAGGACAAGGATTCTTTGAACGATATGCGATTATGCACAAGGCAATCAGAGAGAAAAATCCAGATATTAAGATAATCAATTCTGCTGGGCCTTTCTGTTCTGGTGGAGATTTTGAAGCAGGTTGGAAATCAGCAAGAGAATTAAAATCGGATATGATAGATGAGCATTACTATCAAGCACCAGAATGGTTTGTTGCAAACCATCATAGATATGATAGCTATAATCCAGAAGATCCGAAAGTATTCTTAGGGGAATATGCATCAGAAGGAAATCTATGGTATAACGCTTTGACGGAAGCTTCCTACATGATTGGATTAGAGAGAAACTGTGATAAGGTTGCACTTGCATGTTATGCACCAATGTTAGCGAATGTTGACTATGTCAACTGGAGAGATGCAAACATGATTTGGTATGACAATCATCAATTACTATTGACACCAAGTTATTATGTACAGAAGTTATTCATGAATCATCAAGGTGACGATTTGTTAGATATAAAGATAGAGACCGATTTGCCAGTGGAAGACTGGACACCAGATGGAGAGATGACTGTAGGTAAAGTAACACTAAAAGGTATCCGCTCAGAGGTAGAGTATACGAATATAAAAGTTGCTACTGAGAGTGGTGTAGAATTTGCAACTATGGAAGCGTGTAGCATTAATGCGGAAACACCTGAAGTAACAGTTTGTGAAGTTAACGAAAAGGCATACTCTATTTCCTTTCAAGCAAAACAAGTATCCGAAGAGGGCGTAGGATTCCTTGCATGCTTTGCGGAAAAAGAGAATGGCAATATGATGAATGTAAGCTTCGGTGGTTGGAACAACGCCAATAGTGCAGTAAATGAAATCATAGATGGCAAACAAATCTGCATGTGTCAATATCCATTCCCTGTAGAACGAAATCGTGTCTATGATGTGAAAATCATTGTAAATGGAAGAAAGATTCAAGTATATGCAGATGGTGTATTATATCAAGATGTGGAACGAGATCATTTATTAGTAGAACCGTTATATTGCAGTTCCAGCATTGAGAAGGAAAGTGGAGATGTTATTGTAAAAGTAGTGAATTTGAAAAAGCAAGAACAAGCATTTGAAGCAATTCTAAGTAGTACAAAAACATGGAATTACACAGCCTATGTTATGAGTGGCTATGAGAGAAGGGATTGTAATGAACTTGGTATCGATAAAGTGAAACCTCTTGAAGAGAATGGGGTTGCAGTAGAAGGCAGAATACAGTACAAAGTTCCAGCAGAATCTTTTATTGTGTTCCGACTAGAGTGTGAAGAGAAAATCTAAGGCATCAATAACCACCAGAATGGAGGGGTAGAGATGAAGAAGGGTAAAGTAAAATTCTATAAAAGTATAATATCTAAGATAGTCATTGCATTCTTAATTCCCGTTAGCTTTATTGTAATTGTGGGTATTACGGCATATCAAAAAGCGGCGAGTGCATTAGTAACGAAATACACGCAGTCTAGCGAACAAGCATTGCTTATGACAACGAACTATATTGATTTCGGTCTTGACGGTGTGAAAACTACAGCGAATCAATATCTATTAGATGAAGAGATACGAAATTATTATAATGGACTATATCAGTCGAGCAGTAAGCAAGGAGAAAGTAAGATTGTTTATGATTCCATAAAGAATAAATTGTATGCAGAGCAGACAACAGATAAATTTATTAAAAACATTTATATATTATCTGAGAGTGCAGGGATGCATACAACTGGAAATGTAAGCGAAACATCACTCAATGCAAAAGCAACAACAGA
>NZ_JAVBNS010000207.1:0-10129 GCF_031551385.1 Anaerosporobacter sp. | reverse complement strand
CAAAATGCTGTAGGAATACATAGAGTAACGCCTGCTGCATCTTCTCTTAAAAATGCTGGTGAAGTACAATCCCATGCTGTATATCCTCTTGCCTCAAATGTAGCTCTAAGACCCCCCGAAGGGAATGAGGAAGCATCTGGTTCACCTTTGATTAATTCTTTTCCTGAAAATTCAAGAATTGCTATTCCGCCATTCGATGCTGGACTAATGAAAGAGTCATGTTTTTCTGCTGTAATACCAGTCATTGGTTGGAACCAATGTGTATAGTGTGTCGCACCTCTTTCAAGTGCCCATTCTTTCATTGCATGAGCAACTACATTGGCAATTTCAAGGTCTAGTTCATCACCTTCTTCAATTGTCTTTTTAAGAGTCGCATATACTTTCTTAGGTAAACGCTCTGCCATAACCACATCATTAAATACATCAATTGCAAATACTTCTGAAATTACGTTTTTTGCCATGTTTTTTTCCTTCTTTCCATTATTATTAAGATTTGCAGCATCGTCAATATTCATGGCTATTACTTTCTAAGAGTACGAAAAGTTCTCCTAAAAAACAAAAAAAGGCGTTCTCAAATACAATTTGAGAACACCTTTGTTCCACGAATACTCTTTTATCCGCCTAAATATAAAATACCACTTTTTATTCCAAAAGGGAAGACCCTTTTTTTATTTTTTTAAAATTTTTATTATATTATTTATTTTGTATCATTTATAAACTTCAAATAATAGGTCTCCATACGCTGGAACTGGCCATAAAGACTTATCAACAATCTCTTCTAACGCATCAATTGGTGCTCTTAATTCTTCCATTGCTTTAACTGCCACATCTTTAAAGTACGTTGCTCTTTCTTTGCCTTCCTCTTTCGAGTTTGCTTCCAGAACAATATTTTCAAGATTCGTTACAGCCATTTTCGTTTTTGCTAAAAGCTCTGAACTTCGTGTCAACAATTCACTTTGAACAGAAACATCTGCAGTTGCTACAGCAGATTTAATACTATTAATAGAATCTGCTAACGCCTTGATTGCCTTGATAATAGATGGAATATATTTCTTATTCGTCATCTCAATCATCGTTTTTGCTTCTATGTTCAACGTCTTTGTATACATCTCATAATTGATTTCCGCACGAGAATGTAATTCTACAGAAGAAAGTACACCGAATTTTTCAAAGATTCGAATTGTGTTATCATCAATTAGGGAAGGGATTGCATCTACCATAGTTTGTGTATTTGGTAATCCTCTTCTCTCTGCCTCTGCTTTCCATTCTGCTGAATATCCATTTCCATTGAATATAATTCTTTGATGATCTGTTAATACACGTTTAATTAAATCATGAACAGCAATATCGAAATCTTCTGCTTTTTCTAATTCATCTGCTATATCACATAATGCATCTGCTACTATTGTATTTAAAATTGTGTTCGCATCTGCTACTGACATAGAGGAAGCAACCATACGGAATTCAAACTTATTACCTGTAAATGCAAATGGAGATGTACGGTTTCTGTCTGTAGCATCCTTCTTTAATTCTGGTAATGTATGAACACCAATGTTTAGCTTACCACCTTGCTTACTTGATTTCGCTTCTCCTGTTTCGATAAGCTGACTTATAACGTCTTCTAATTGTTCTCCTAAGAAGATAGAGATAATTGCTGGTGGTGCTTCGTTCGCTCCTAATCTAAGATCATTACCAGGATTCGAAGCTGACATACGAAGTAAAACCGCATTCTTATCTACCGCTTTAATTATCGCTGCTAAGAATAGTAAGAATTGAATATTCTCATGAGGTGTCTTTCCTGGTTCTAATAGATTCTTTCCTGTATTCGTAACAAGAGACCAGTTATCATGCTTTGCAGAACCACTTAACCCTTTGAATGGTTTCTCATGTAATAAACATTCTAAATTATGACGTTTTGCAACTTTCTTCATAGTCTCCATAACCATTTGATTATGGTCTGTTGCTATGTTAGCCGTTCCATAGATTGGAGCCATCTCGTGTTGTGCAGGAGCAACTTCATTATGTTGTGTCTTTGATAGAATTCCTAACTTCCATAATTCTATGTTCAATTCTTTCATGTAAGCGGCAATACGCTCTTTAATACTACCAAAGTAATGATCCTCTAATTCTTCACCTTTTGGTGGCATTGTACCGAATAATGTACGACCAGCAAAGATTAAATCATCTCTTTGTAGATATTTTTCACGATCTACTAAGAAATATTCTTGCTCTGCTCCAACAGAACAATCAACTCTTCTCACATCTTCATGTCCGAATAATTTAAGAATCCTTAACGTCTGTGTATTGATTACTTCCATTGAACGAAGAAGAGGTGTCTTCTTATCCAACGCTTCTCCTGTATAAGAGCAGAATGCTGTAGGAATACATAACGTTACACCTGCTGCATCTTCTCTTAAAAATGCTGGTGACGTACAATCCCATGCTGTATATCCTCTTGCTTCGAATGTAGCACGAAGCCCACCTGATGGGAATGAAGATGCGTCTGGTTCTCCTTTGATTAACTCCTTACCAGAGAATTCAAGAATCGCTTGACCACCATTAGATGCAGGACTGATAAAAGAATCATGCTTCTCCGCTGTAATACCTGTCATTGGCTGAAACCAATGTGTATAGTGTGTTGCACCCTTTTCTAATGCCCATTCCTTCATAGCATGTGCAACAACATTCGCAATTTCAAGATCAAGGTCTTCTCCCTCTTCAATTGTCTTCATTAGAGTTGCGTAAACCTTTTTTGGTAAACGTTCTGCCATTACAGCATCATTAAATACATCAACCGCAAATACTTCTGATATCACATTTTTCAACGCCATTTTCCTATCTTCCTCCATTTTATCTAAGGATATAACTATGGTATCCCATTCGTTTTTAACCACATAACATAAATAGTAAGGGACTATCACGTAACAACTAATTAAATCTATTAGCTCTGCTTATATAAAAAAGTGTTCTCAAATATAAATTTGAGAACACCCTTTGTTACGGATACTCCAAATCCGCTACTAATAAAATACCATGTTTTAACCCAAAAGAAAAGACTAAAAATTTCTTTTTGTTAATTTACATAATATTATATGCGAATTCCTATCAGATTCTATACTTTTTAACTTTATTTTATGAACCTTAGCATTGCATTTCTTATTTTTACAAAGTTATAATTATTCTACCTCTTCAATAACCTCTTCTTTGTATGTGCCAATATATTCCTGCATATTGTCTTCGATATGCTTGTACAAATTAGTTGGATTTGAAATTGTACTTTTTAAAATACTAAATGCGTGAATTTTGGTTGTGTATTCTTTTTGATATACCCACACTTCTACAACGGAATCACCCTCTATCGGTATTTCATGAATCTCAAATACATACCCATCTTCCACTTCAATTAGTTGAATCGTTCTTTGTTTTACATCTAACATGTTTTATACCTCTTGTTTTCATTTCAGACACACTTTGATTATCTGTTTGTAATATTAACATCTAATTGGTCAAACGGAATTGTTACATTGTTGGCATCAAACGCTTCTTTGATTTTTTCAAGTATATCACATTTTAATGTCCAGTAATCTCCTGTGTTTACCCACATTCGAATACCAATGTTAATCGCACTTGGGTCAAAACTATTAACAAATATCTGTGTATCACGGTCTTTTAGTACTAATTCATGCTCACGCATAAGTTGGTCTATGATATCTCTGACTTTTTTGATATTCTCGGAATAATCAATGGATACTGCCAAATCAAGTCTTCGCACAGGCTCATGTGTAACATTGATAATATTGGAATTCGATAACGTTCCGTTCGGAATAACAACCAAACGATTATCCGCTGTTAACATACGTGTATAGAATATATCAAGTCCTGTAACAGTCCCTTCTTTATCCGGAGTTACTATATAATCACCTACACGGAACGGTTTCATAATAAGAATCAATACACCACCTGCAAAGTTCGATAAGCTGCCTTGTAATGCTAAACCAACTGATAATGTTGCTGTACCAAGTATTGCTACTAGAGATGACGTATCCATACCAATCTTATCTACCAATACCGCAACTAAGATACCATATAAGATTGCTTTAATAACTGCCATCAGAAAACTTGTTACACTTGATTCTAAATTACTTCTTGTAAATGTCTTATCAAAGATATGCAATATTACTTTAATAACTTTCTTACCAATAAACCAGATTAGTAACACAATAAGTAATTTTACAGCAAATGCCATTAAACCTTCTTGTGCTTTTTCCCAATACTTTGATATCTTTGAAACTTCTTCTACTACATCTCCTACACCGTCTTGCAGTGCTTTTGTTGATAAAAACATTGAATTCAACTGCATAGTCATCTCCTACAATTTTCTTTTGTTAGAATTATTATTTTAGTTGTTGTTTACGAGGTCTTCCTCTTTTCTTTCTTGTTGGTTTTACAACCTCTTTCAACTCTTCTTTTAGCATTGTAAGTTCTGCCTCTGGTGTTTCTTCTACTTTAGATTCTACTTTCACTACTGTAGGTTCTGCCTTTGGCACTTCCTCTGCTTTTGCTACTTTAGGTTCTATCTTTGCTGTTTCCTCTACCGTTGCAACGATCTCTTCTTTTGATTCCTTCGCTGCTTTCGTAGTTCTCTTTGCCCTTGTCGGTTTTACCTCTTTTGTTTCTTTCACTTCTTTTACTTCTTTTTTTACTTTTTCTGCCTTAGTTGTCTTCTTCGTTACTGTAGCTTTTTCTGTCTTTTTCGTCTCTGCCTTTTTGGCTTCTGTCTTCTTAGCTGGCTTTGTTTCCGCTATTGGAGTACAAGTAAATACACTGATTCCAAGTGGTGGCACAATAACTTGAATAGAATTCTCACGACCATCACATTCATCTTCTGAAGAATATTTGAGCCTTGGATTTACATATCCCTTACCACCAAACATTTCTTTATCACTATTAAAGGTTTCTTTGTATTTTCCTTTGAATGGAACGCCTACTTTGAAGCCTTCATATACAACTGGTGTAAAGTTACAGATAACCAATATCGTTTCTTCCTCTTTGTCTGTCTTTCTTAAAAAGCTTACAATACTCTTATCTGCATCCATGTTGTTAATCCATTCAAATCCATCACTATTAAAGTCCATACGGTATAATGCTGGATAATCCTTGTAAAGGCGGTTTAACGCTTTCACATAATCCTTCATCTCACGATGCGCATCGTACTCAAGTAAATCCCATTGAACGCCTTCGTTTTCATTCCATTCATCAAATTGAGCAATATCTTGTCCCATGAATAATAATTTCTTACCTGGGTGTGCCATCATATATCCATATGCTGCACGTAGATTTGCAAACTTCTGCTCATAGCTACCTGGCATCTTATTAATCATAGAGCCTTTTCCGTGTACAACTTCATCATGTGATAATACAAGAACGAAATTCTCACTATATGCATAAATCATACTGAATGTTAACTCGCCATGATGACCTTTTCTGAATAATGGATCACATTTCATATAGTTTGTGAAATCATTCATCCAACCCATATTCCACTTCAAGTCAAATCCTAAACCATCATCATCCACATCACCAGTTACTTTCTCCCAAGCTGTAGACTCTTCTGCGATTAGTAATACACCTTTTTGTTTTTTCCTAAAGACCTTAGAAAGGTTACGTAGGAATTCTACTGCTTCTAAGTTCTCATGACCGCCATACATATTAGCAACCCATTCGCCATCATTCTTACCATAATCAAGGTATAACATCGAAGCTACCGCATCCATACGAATTCCATCGATATGATACTTCTCAGCCCAGAACAATGCATTGGCAATTAAGAAGTTTGCAACTTCCGGTCTTCCATAATTATAAATCAACGTCCCCCAATGTGGGTGAGAACCTTGTCTAGGGTCTAAATGCTCGTATAGGCATGTACCATCAAAATTCGCTAAACCAAATGTATCCCTTGGAAAATGTGCCGGTACCCAATCTAAGATTACACCAATATTTTGCTTATGCATATAATCTACAAAGTACATAAAGTCTTCTGGTGTTCCATATCTTGAAGTTGCCGCATAATATCCAGTAACTTGATATCCCCATGAAGCATCTAACGGATGTTCCATAATTGGCATTAATTCAATATGAGTATATCCCATTTCTTTCACATAATCCGCCACCATAACTGCAAGCTCTCTGTAATTATAGAATAGCTGGTCTTCCTCTTCTGGTTTCTTAAATGAGCCAAGATGAACTTCATATACTAACATTGGCTCTTCTTTGCAATCTCGTTTTTCACGTTTTGCAATATAATCTTGGTCTTTCCAATCATATGAATTAATGTCATAAACAATCGATGCTGTTGCAGGTCTTAATTCTGAAGCATATCCATATGGGTCTGCCTTTAACATTACTAATTGACTGTTTACTTTCACTTCATACTTGTAGATTTCACCACAAGCTAAGTTTGGAATGAATAGTTCAAATACTCCCGAACCCTCTACTCTACTCATCTGGTGACGTCTACCGTCCCATAGATTAAAATCACCAACAACACTAACACGGATTGCATTCGGTGCCCATACAGCAAATAAAACACCAGAAACACCGTTTATCTCCATCGGGTGTGCACCTAGTTTATCATATATCTCATAATGCGTTCCACTTGTAAACAATTTCAAATCCATTGCATCCATTACAGAATCAAATTTATATGGATCTACGATTTCTTGTGTTTCACCGTTATCATAAGTTACTATATACGTATAATCTGGAATCCTCTTACCACTCACTAATACTGAAAAAAATCCAGCCTCATCAGCGATTTCCATTTCATATTCTTTCCCTGTCTTTGTCATATGCAAAACAACTTTTGCTGCTGTAGGAATAAATGTATTAAATATAATTCCATCATCCGTCGCATGTGCCCCCAATATACTATGTGGATTATCATGTTCTGAATAAACAATTGCTTCAATTTCTGCCCAATCACATAAATTATATAGTGTTTCGTTCATAAAAGTGTCCTCCCTCTATACCACAACATTGCTTATATTGTACCATCATTTACATTAAAAAACAATTATTTTTAGTAATAAACGCACATTAATTATTTTGTAATCTACACTTCAAAAAAAAAGATGAAAATCTTGCATTTCTTGATACGCTGTTCAAAAAATATGCAAAATTCACACCTTTTTTCTTTATTTTTATACAATTAAAGTATTTTTATCCTTACTTTTTCGACATCTCTTTTATTCCATATACCAAGCATCTGCTCGACTAACATCTTCTGGAGTATATCTCTTCAAGATTCTTTCCATCATAAATGATACTAGTAAACATGATACCCCCGGTACAAACAACGTTGCAATCGGTACTAAATACATTAAGAATAACGCAACTAAAACAATTAGCGCCATTACAATTGACATCGGAAGATGTCTAATTGACATAATTAATGAATTCTTGAATAAATGCTTAATTGTCAAAGTAAATCTTGATAAATTAGGAAATGCATAAAGTGCTGTAATAAAAACTACCGCACATAATACAAGATAAATTCCAATTAAAACAGTTGATACTTTCGTATCCATTTGTTTTACAACATAAAAATTAACAGACATAATAACTGCAAATACAGTAAAGATAACTCCTGTAATTGTCCCTTGTTTAAAATTAGTCTTAAATGAATGGAAAAATTCCTTTGTAATATATCCTCTTTCTCTTCGTATCGATTTCACTACTGAATAGTAAAGAGCTGTTGTTGCTGGTCCGATTGTTATAATTGGTATACAACACACAACCCAAAGTAAACTTACCAATACAATATCAAACACCTTTCCCATTCCATTAAAAAAGCCTCCTTCAAGGCTAAACAAACTACCCATACCTATACTCTCCATTCTTCTACATATTTGCTCTCATTGTCTCCATTAATTACATACTACAATTTTATCATAAAATTAGATATAAGCAAATGAAAAAACTATTAACAAAGTATATAATCTTTGCAAACTGCAAGAAAGTTATCTTACTATTAATCTAAAGAATGAAGGAAGATACCACTTCTTAATTTTGGTTCAAACCATGTAGATTTTGGAGGCATTACACGATTTGCATCAGCTACTGCGAATAATTCTGCAATTGAAGTTGGATACATAGCAAAAGCCACTTCCATATCTGAATTTACTCTGCGTTCTAACTCTTCTAATCCACGAATACCACCAATGAACTCAATACGTTTGTCCATTCTTGGGTCTTCAATTCCAAGTACAGGATTTAACAGATAGTCTTGCAATATAGATACATCTAAGCCCTCTACAGGGTCTGTAATCGCCTTTAAGTCCTCTTTTGCTTCTAACTTATACCATTGCTTGTCTAAGTACATTCCAAACGTAGATTTCTTCTCAGGAGCATATGCACCATCTTCTATTATTGTGAGTGTAAACTTATTCTCTACAGCCTTTAGAAACTCTTCTTTTGAATGTCCATTCAAATCTTTAACAGCTCTATTATAATCCATAATCATTAGTTGTTCATCTGGGAACAATACCGATAAGAAAGAATTGAATTCCTCTTCTCCTGTATAGTTTGGATTTTCACTACGTCTTTTTAGTCCAACTTTAACAGCAGAAGCACAACGATGATGTCCATCTGCAATATAGATTTGATTCATATCTGCAAATGATTTTTCTATTACGTTATTATCCTCACCTGCTACTACTTTCCAAACATTATGTGTAATCTCATCTGTTGACGTAAATGCATATAATGGTGTCTCTTGCTTTACTTTATCAACAACTTCATTCAATTGCTTTGTAGCACGATAGGCAAGGAAGATTGGGCCTGTCTGTGCGTTGCAGATATCAACATGATTAATACGATCAATTTCTTTATCTTCTCTTGTATTTTCATGTTTCTTAATTACATTATTCATATAATCATCAATAGAAGCACATGCTACAATACCTGTTTGAGAACGTCCATTCATAATTAATTCATAAAGGTAATAGCAAGCATCTTCATCTGCTACAAATGTCTTGTCTTCTATCATTGCCTCTATTGTCTCTCTTGCTTTTTCATATACTTTTGCATCATATGTATCAACAGAATCATCAAATTGTGTTTCTGCTCTATCTATTTTTAAAAAAGACAATGGTTCTTTTTCAACTTCTGCTTTTGCTTCTTCTCTATTGTACACATCATATGGTAATGCTGCTACTCTTGATACAACATCAACATTTGGTCTTATACATCTAAATGGTTTAATCTTTGCCATATGTTCCTCCTATAAATTAAATAAGGGTTACTTGTTCAGCCTAAACACCATGCCAACTCGATTTCGCTACGCGAGCTCAGTTTACTGAGCTTCATCTCGCTGCGGCTAAGCGCCGTATGGATATGCAATGACATATTCCTCCGCAAGCAAGCTTTCTACGGAATATGTCATTGCATATCCGCATGGCTGAATAGTAACAAATAAGGGGCTGTTAAATGCAACAGCCCTTTATCTACTTACTATATTATTTTTCTACTTATTTAACAACTCTAACTTTTAATACACCATCGATAGCTGCTAATTTCTCAACTAATGTTTGTGTTGAAGCTGCATCGATATCTAATACTGTATATGCATAGTCTCCACGGCTCTTGTTAACCATGTTGTCAATGTTAATGCTTTCTGCTGCGAATACTGTAGTGAATTGACTTAGCATGTTAGGAATGTTTCTATGGTTGATTGCAATACGTCCTTCGTTCGTACATACACCAGGATCACATGCTGGGTAGTTAACTGAATTCTTAATACAACCATTTTCCATGAAATCTGCGATTTCTTTAACTGCCATAACTGCACAGTTATCTTCAGATTCTTCTGTAGATGCTCCTAAGTGAGGGAATGCAATTACGCCGTCCATGTTAGCTGTCTTCACATTTGGGAAGTCAGTAACATATTTTGCAATTTTACCTGATGCTAAAGCTTCTGCCATATCATCATCATTTACAAGAAGATCTCTTGCAAAGTTAAGAATTACTACGCCATCTTTCATTGTTGCGATAGTATCTTTGTTAATCATTTGTTTTGTATCATCAACTAGTGGAACGTGAACAGTTATGTAGTCACATTCTCTAAAGATTT
>NZ_JAVBNS010000105.1:0-6302 GCF_031551385.1 Anaerosporobacter sp. | reverse complement strand
TGCCCTTTTCTCTGAAAAATCCTTCCGTGTAAAAGGGGTTGTAAAAGGTATTAAGAATCTATACATAGCCAGTCAATGGATTATGGCACCTGGTGGGTTACCTGTTGCTGTAACTTCTGGAAAATTTGCGATACAGAGAATACTAAAGAAAGAGAAAAGAGATTATATGAATATTTAACATTTCAGTAATCCATTTCATTCGGATTGATTTTATCGAAAAATCCATAATAGTACGAATATGCATTGATTAATTTGTAATATAATGTTATATTAAATGCATCATATTATAGGGGAGGTATATCATGAAGAAACGAATTATTACTAGTTTATTGGTATTGTTACTTGTTGTAACGGCTATTATACCAAACACCACTGCACAAGCTGCTGTAAGCATTAGCAAGTCAAGTTTAACTACATACGAGGGTGATAAAACACAGCTAAAAATCACTGGAACAAGCAAAAAAGTAAAATGGACAAGCAGTAAATCAAGTATTGCAAGTGTTGATTCTACCGGAAAAGTAACTGCAAAGAAGAAAGGAACTGCTACGATTACAGCTACTGTTAGTAGTAAGAAATACACTTGCAAGGTTACGGTTAAGAGTGCTACTAGGACAATCAAAATACCCACAGAAATTTATGATACTGATATTATGTTTTGGGGATTACTTGGCGATGCTAAGATTATAAAAACTTCAACTTCTGGTGAATATACACTTTTAAAAATCAACGCAAAATCTCTTGATAAGCAAATCAAGATTCTAAAGAAAGACATTGATGACGAGATTGAAGAATTAGTATCCACTAGCATTGTATCCTCAGTTAAGTACAACAAAAGCTTAACAACTATAGATATCCACCTATCAAAAAATTATTCGGATGATGATTATTCCAGCCTACTCGGACTGTGTGTATTCCTTTCATATATTCAAGTATATCAAGGTGTTGAATACGAGAAAGCCGATGTCTATGTGACTATTTATGATGAGAATAATATAATTCAATCACAAGATTATTCCTCTGAACTTCTTGACGCATATTATTAAAATACCCCAAAACCAAGGTGCTTGCATTTCATTTGCTTGCACCTTGGTTTTTATTATCGTATCATTTCTCCGCTAGCTATTTTCTTTATGTTCATTGATTAATTTATAATATAATGTTATATTGTATACATATTATTACAAGGATATTTTTTATCCTCTTAATAAATCGTATACATTTACTTATCGTAACTATTTCTTTACTATAACATAACTGAACATATAAGGGGGCATATTATGCTGAATAATCTTCAAAATCTTAGAGTAATACACCTAATGTCTTTGGAACAAATTGTTTGTGAATTCGATTTCAAAAACTATACAGCAACGATCCATAATAATCACTTAATGCCACCTACTCTATACTTTAACGAAAACACAAACGATATTGATGATTTAATCGAGAATGGCTCTTCGATAATCCAATGGTTAGCTACCAGAGTACTTCCCCTTGACCGAACCTATGCCAAAGAGATTCTAAACACACTTGGCTTCTCTCAAAATCAAAGTGATAAAACAAAAGCTTCCATTTCATTAACCTACAGAGCGTTATCCTTACAAGATACTTATTGGATTAAAGAATCTGATGAATCGGTATCGTGGAGTGACATCAATCTATTCACAAATCCCCTTAGTAATGTTCTCACACCAGTTGCATTACTAGGAAAAAGCATTACCCTAACCAATCACATGATAACTTCTCCCGACCTGTCAACACAGGGGACATATGCCAAAGCTTGGGTACGTGAGGGTGATGACCTCTATTTGTATAAAGGCGACTCCACATCTGACCGTTCCATAGAATGCGAAGTACTCACGAGTAATATTCTTGACTGCTTTGATATCCCTCATATCACGTATGAAAAGACATTCTACGAAAACAAACTTGTGTGCAAATGCAAATGTATGACAAACGAACAGTATAGCATTGTTGATGCGGAAAGTTTTATGATTTGGTGTGAGAATCATGACAAGGACTTTTATCATGAAATCCTACGTATCGATTCCTTCGGCTATTATTCTATGAATATAATTGACTACCTCATTGGCAATTCAGACCGACATCTATCTAATTGGGGATTATATCGTGATAACTACAATGGAAGTTTCACAAAACTACATCCTCTTTTTGATCACAACAGAGCCTTCGATCGTTCTGCTCTTGCGAATGAAGATGGTGGAAATTGTTTACCAGAATCCTTACACCAAAAATGTTCCCAAAAAGATGCTGCTCTTTCTGCTATGAAACACATAACTCTTACGCAAACAAAACCTATTATGCGTGAACTCTTTTTTGAGTCGGATTTATATGATATCTTTATGCATAGAGCTAATGATGTTCTTCATCTGAATATTCAATAAAAACAAGCGTAGTTGACAAGTTTTCATTTGCAACTACGCTTTTATTTTATTCCGTCTCTATATACTTCCAACCTCTTCGATCTTCTAAACCAAGCAAACTACCAAGCTCAGAATAGTCATTTACTTCAACAATAACTGGTTCAAGCATTGCCTCTTCCTTCTCTTGGAATACATCATAGTCTTCATATAAAACATCATACGCATCTGCACCATATTTTTTATATGAGAACCAAGCAGTTATATTACATAATTTGCTCACATCTTTTTCTGCCTCAACAATAGGCGTATCTATGAAATCTCCTGTAAAACCTAACGCCACAAGGGAATCTGCAATGTCGTCTTCCTCTCCATCTACAAAAGATGACCCATATAAGAACAACTCATCATTTTCTTTCTGCAGTTTCCCATCGGAATAAGAAAATGCATCGAATCTCCATAGTATTCCATCTGAAAACCATGCAGAATAGGACGACGTTTCTATACAGATTAACTTCTTCGTTCCCGAATTCTTAATGAACACATCACATTCTCCGCCAGTACCCTCAGTCATATTCCTATTATGAATATCATTGATAAGCTGACACGTTGCCGACTCCACATAGCCATTCCCATTCTTTTCAATTATTGTAGCATATAAGCTCTTGAGTTGTTTGCCTTCACTCTCTGCATCTCTTACTTCGATAACTAGCATTTCATCTGTTCCATCATTATCAAAATCATCAATAGAAGCACTTATAATGCCTTGTTCAATCGGATATGGGTCGGTTGTCCATATATAACCGTCACCTTCTTCATCTTTCTCTTTTGATAATGGGTTTTCGAAAGCACCACATTCCGTTATTTTCTTATCTTTTAAATAGTCCTCTAGTTTTTTATCACTTCCACATCCTTGTAGAAAAAGTAGTGATGCAAGCAAAACGATGCTTAGCTTTAATGTTTTCATTTCAACAAATCCCCCTCTAAAACAATTTTTAATTACTCTTTAAACGCATTCGCCATTCATAAACCGCCAGTATTACACACCCAACCGCATAGCACAGAATGTCTTTTATATCGAATACCGAACCAATTAGTGTTCGTAAAAAACGATTATTCTCAACACCTAAGATATCCACGATGTTAATATACTGCAAGCATTCCACTCCTGTTGCGAACAAGAATACGTATAATGGCAACCATTTGCATCTATCAGGTATCGCAATTCTTACGGCTGCATAAACCACAATGACAACAAGCATATCTCCAACATATGGCCTTACAAATGCATCATGAACATATAAAGCTATCAGCACTTCGATCATTAATAATACGATAAATGCTATCGCATAGAAAATTCTTTTATTTCTTTTATTTTTAAAATTCATACTATCTCCCCCTTACCAATCTCTCATTAATCCCATTGTGAAGGGAATTTCTGTTTCTCCATAAATGGGAAATTTTTATTGTACTCCTCTACTTCCTCTTTCGGAAGGTGTTCAAATACCTCTGCTTCATAGAATTTTCCTTTTATATCTTTAAAACCATTTTCTATCAATTCAATTCCCATAAATGCATCAAAATTCTTTCCATCAGGTGTTGTAATATTATAGTTATCACAAGTTTTGAATCCAATTCTAGGATAATAATCAGGCTCGCCGAATATAACAATTCCTTTATATCCTCTATCGGTAGCTATTTTCATAGATTCTCTTAACAACAGTTCTCCAACACCAGTTCCCTGCCACTCTGGGTCAACGCATAACGGCCCAAATGTTAAGATATCGTGAGCCGTTTCTCCATCAACAATCTTTGATTTCGAATACATAATGCAACCAATAACTTTTCCATCTTTAACAGCAATTCTGCTTAGTTCAGGTAAATAATCCTTAGACCCACGAAGTTTATATACAAGATAATGCTCGTCACATCCAAGATGATGTTTATTCCAAAAAGCACGCATTGTCATAAGCTCTGTTTCATAAAAATCAGCTTCTGTCTCTTCTCTTATAACAATATCCTCTTTATTTACTCGTGCTTTCCGTTCTGGAAACCAGCCGAATTCGAGTCGTACTTCTTTTCTATCAAGGTCATTGTTTTTATAACAGCATGTATCCATACCAATAAGATTAAAGCCTTCATGCATATAGAAATCAATTGCATTTACATTACAAGATTGTGTTTCAAGAATAATAGCTCTTCGTCTCTCTTGTCTTGCCTGCTCTTTTGCAAGTTCTATTAATGCATGTCCAATTCCCTTCTTTTGGTACTCCTTATCCACCCACAATTCCGTAATTCTAAGACGGTTTGACCATAGTTCCTGGTCTGTTTCAATCGCTGCAACAAGCTTTTCATTCTCCAGAACTCCCCATGCAAAAGCATGTTCCCAGTGTTCCTCATATAATTTATCTGGAAAATCATATTCCGCAGGATAGTGTGTTACTGGCGCTGAAAAATCCTTCTTTTTGATATTGACTTTATATCCGTCACTTTCTTTCTCAACACATACATCATAGTACTGATTTGTTGTGTACTCTATTGGTATAATCGTATCCTTCCACTGCTCTTTTGGCAGGTGAACGATTTTATATGTATTCTTTGTTTTCATGCACTTCTCCTTTTCAATCTATCTCATTGTATATAAACCACCAATGACAAGCAAAATCCCACACACTAACATTTCATCATTCGTTTCATTTTAAAAAATAGAATTTCCACAATTAATATCAAGGCAACCTGTCTGCTGTTTTTGTGCCTGTGCAACTTCGACTATAAGTGTTTCAAATTCAGTCACTTTATCTGGCTTTACCTGAAATAATTTTACTTCTGAAAAGCTATTGCTCATTTTTCTGTACCTCCATATTTATCTAATAGCTACAATTATACTACATTTATCTCTACTTTTGAAGAATTCTATTTTCCATATCCCCAAAACCATATATAATAATATATGCATGAAACAAACTATATGCAAGACAAGGAGCTTCTAAAATGAAACTTAGAGATAACTATACATGCCCCCTAGAATTGGTGCATGATATTATAAAAGGAAAATGGAAGACAATTATTATCTTTCAACTACGCAACGGAAAATGTTCCTTTTCTGAATTGCAACACGGAATTAAAGGGATTACTCAAAAAATGTTATTGGAACAGTTAAAGGAATTAAGAGAATTTGGTCTTGTTGATAAAAAATCATATGACGGATATCCTCTAAAAGTAGAATATTTTTTAACTACAAGAGGTGAGAAGATGTTGACAGCAATCAAGATTATGCAAGAAATCGGTATTGAATATATGATTGAACATGGTATGAGCGAATTATTAAATAGCAACAAAACCAATTCCGAACAGTAGATATGCACGAAAAAGTAAGTAGTTTACAATGCTGTAAATATTCTTTATGATGAACATGAAAAATCAATCAACGAAAGGAATTGAATAACATGAGAGAAGCATTATTGATTATTGATGTTCAAAATGACTACTTTACTGGAGGAAAATGTGAATTATATCAACCCGAACAAACGCTTGAGAGCATAGGTAACACATTAACATACTTTAGAGAAAACAACTATCCTGTGTTTTTTATTCAACATATTTCCCCAAGCAATGCAACGTTTTTCATCCCAAACACAGAAGGGGTAGAGATACACAAAAAGATTACACCGTTAGAATCTGAGCAAGTAATTATAAAACATACGCCAAATAGTTTTTTTGATACGGAATTGCAACATGAATTACAAAAACTATCTATTACTAACTTAGTGGTTTGTGGGATGATGACGCATATGTGTGTGGATACAACAGTTCGTGCCGCTAGATACATGGGATATCAAGTCACATTACTATCTGACACCTGTACTACTAAGGATTTAGAATGGAATGGAAGCAAAATTCCAGCCAATATTGTTCAAGATGTTT
>NZ_JAVBNS010000136.1:0-4102 GCF_031551385.1 Anaerosporobacter sp. | reverse complement strand
TTACATGGTGCCTTTATTTATCAGACGTATTCTCTGTTTTCGTTTCTTTCGCAGGATTTAACTCATTAACAAAATTAAATGGTTTCAAACGAATCCATGCCTTTCCAATAATATCACCAGAAACAACGTTTCCAATATTGGCGAAACGACTATCTTCACTAAGATTACGATTATCTCCAAGTACAAAATATTCTTTCTCTTCTAGGATTACTGGTTCTACTGCTAAACCAGGATTTTTAATTAACTCAACATCTGCTTTTTCTGTAATTGGCTCACCATCAATGTAAACAATTCCATCTTTAATCTGCACCGTTTCCCCTGGCAAACCTATCACTCGCTTTATATTATAATAGCTATGTTCTTTACCTGTTTGTTTGAATACAATAACATCAAATCGCTTTGGCTTAGAGAAACGATATGCAAGTTTATTAATAATAACCTTATCATTCTCTTGTAGCGTTGTTTCCATCGATTCACCAACTACCGTGGTCTTCTCAATTGCATATTCCACAAGCAAATATGCTAACAAAATAACTAGGATAATCTCTACAACCCATATTATAATCTCTTTTATAATCTTTTTTCTCTTCTTACTAATCTCATCGGAATCAAAATTATATTTCATTGATCTCTCAACCTCATCTCTATTTCCTACGAATTTAAAAAGTTACTGTTCACTCCACGAGCAGTAACACACTTCGCGATGAACAGTAACGAAAAGGGACAATATACGTATGTACTTGTCCCTTCTCTTTGTTTTAATTATTTAACTAATTCTTTAACTTTAGCTCTCTTACCAACTCTATCACGTAAGTAGTTAAGTTTAGCTCTTCTTACTTTACCACGTCTAATAACTTCGATCTTTTCAACGATTGGTGAATGTAATGGCCAAGTCTTTTCTACACCGATTCCATTAGATGCTTTTCTTACTGTGAAAGTTTCTCTTGAACTTCCGTTTTGTCTCTTTAATACTGTACCTTCAAAAACCTGAGTTCTTTCACGGTTACCTTCTTTTACTTTAGCGTATACTCTTACAGTATCACCTACGTGAAATACAGGTACTTCTGCTTTTAATTGAGCAGCTTCGATATTCTTAATAATTTCGTTCATTTGTGCGACCTCCTTCAATATTTAGATGTTCTTAATACACTCTGTAACAGAGGAACACCCTTTTCATCTCACAACGACTTATTCTATCATATATTTTCATATGATGCAAGAATTTTTTTATTATAAATGATTATATTCTTATTATCCATACTTTTAGTGAGCTAATATTTCAACACCTGTTTCTGTAACAAGTAACATATACTCCCATTGTGCCGATGGCATTCCATCCTCAGTATATATTGTCCAACCATCTTCATCATCTTGGAACACATCTGCTTTCCCCATATTAACCATAGGTTCAATTGTAAATGTCATACCTGGCACTAACAGCATATCCGTTCCTCTTTGTCCAATATGACTTACCCAAGGTTCCTCATGGAATTCAACACCTACGCCATGTCCTCCGATTTCCCTAACAATCGTATAACCATGTTTCTTTGCATGTTCATTAATAACATATCCAATATCGCCAAGGAAGCCCCAAGGTTTTACCTCTTTCACGCCTAACTCAAGGCACTCTTTTGTTACCTCAACAAGTTTTCTTTTCTCTTCACTTACATCACCGATGCAATACATACGAGAAGAATCCCCAAAGTAGCCATCTACAATTGTAGAAGCGTCAACATTTACGATATCACCGCTTACTAATTTACGATCCGCACTTGGAATACCATGGCAAACAACTTCATTAATTGATACACAAACACTCTTTGGATAACCTTGATAGCCAAGTGTTGCTGGAATTGCACCTAGTTCTTTCGTAAATTTATTAACAAGATCATCTAGTTCCTGTGTCGTTACTCCTTCTTTTACATAAGGCTCTAAAAGATCAAGAATCTTTGTGTTTATCTCACCAGCTTTACGAATTCCTTCTATCTGTTCTGGCGTTTTAATTATATCTCTTGGAGGAAGTACTGCCCCTTGCTCATCAAATGCATCCATTTTTTCATCAAATGCAAGATGACAGCTCTTATATTTTTTATTACTTCCACACCAACATACATCATTTCTATTTAACTTCATAGCCATTCTTCTTTCTATCATTTATTTTATTATGAATGCAATCCTGATATTGCAAGCTTTATAAGCATATCATAGAGCACATTCCATTCTTCATGTTTCATTTGAATCGTAAGTCTATTCTCTTCTTCTTGATAACAAACCGTATGTAGCAATTCACTCTTTCCCATGCCCATAACTGCTTGACAGTATCGCACTAGATATTCTAGTGTAATATCAGTTCTCACACTACCTGTCTCTATCAAATTCTTAAGAATAGGTGTTATCGTTTGCTCACAAAAACCATGGTTTAGTTTCTCTATATGTGTGCGAATCTCTAAGTCCTGCTCATTGCCTGATGCGAACAAAAAGCAAACCTCTGCTTGATAACTCTCTATAATGTTCCAAAGCACTTCCTTACTCTCTTGTGTAACCATATCAAGACTAACATTTCCCTGCATACAGTTTTGCAATTGCGTCTTCATAGCTGTCTTTATCATAGAATATGCATAGTCCGTTAGATACATGTAGAATTCTTTCTTATCCTCAAAATACTGATACATACTTCCTTTTGAAACAACTGCACTCTTTGCAATATCTCCTACACTACCAAGCAGATACCCTTTATTCGTAAACTCTGTGAGTGCAGCATATACAACATTTCTCTGCTTTGCTGGTTGTAAATTAAAAAATGTTTGTTTTGGCATTGCTATCTCCTATTTCGTATTGTGTTTTGCATTTTCTCTTCATCTATGGTAACATAAAACAAAAAAGTTTGCAAAAAACAAATGACTGATGGAGGATTACTATGTTACGCTTACGACCTTTCAAACTATGCGATGCCCCGTATCTATTAAAATGGTTTCATGACGAAAAATCATTCGCGATGTGGAGCGCAAATAAATTCACATATCCACTTACTTTAGAACAAATCGTTGATTATAAAAACCGCTTCGATGAAGACCCTAATGCCTGGACATTTATAGCCTTAAACGAAGCCGGTACTCCTGTAGGGCATTTTTCTATGCGTAACGCTGATTACGAAAAGCAAAGTATCCATCTTGGTTTTATTGTTGTTGATAGCAATTGCCGTGGTAAAGGCTACGGAAAAGAAATGGTGTCTCTTGCCATTCAATATGCTACAGATATATTAAAGATGTCTCGCATTACGCTTGGTGTGCACGGAGATAACGAAGCCGCTCACAACTGCTACAAATCTGTTGGATTAGTTGACGAAGCGTTCCACCCTGCATTCTTTGAATACAAAGATGAAAAATTAGATTTTTACGATATGGCATATACAAAAAATCTTGCTAATTAATAAAAATAATAACAAAAGAAAGTCAATGCTCAAGTCAGATTTCACTGATCATTGACTTTCTTTTTATTCTATTTCATTTATGTTATGAAATGATTTTATAAATCAATTTTTTTAGAACACGCAATTGCTAATGCACCATATCCAATGTGACATGCAATACTAAGTGCCAATGGATCTAGATGAATATCATAGTTCGGAAAATCATTTTGTAATTCTTCTTTCCATAATAACGCCTCTTCCTCATTGCCTGCATAAGCCACTTCAAGATGAATGGTATGATTATCTTCTGTACATCCGAAACGTTCCTGCATATCTTTGCGCATCGCTTCAACCATAACCTTCTTTGCTTGCTTCTTACCACGAGTTTTCGAATAAGCGTCTAGTTTTTCTCCTTGAATTTGCAATACTGGTTTTAGGTTTAATACAGCACCTATTGCTGCCGCCGCTGGTGTAATTCTACCACCTTTTTTTAGATACTTTAGCGTGTCTAATGTAATATAGATACTTGATTCAAACTTAACCGATTCTAAATATTCTTTAATCTCTAACGCTGTTTTTCCTACCTTTGCAAGCTCAACCGCATCTAGTACCGATTGCCTTTGTGTAACAGAAATTCTTTGATTATCAACTACTTGCACTCTTCAGTCATAATCCGCAGCCAACATCAAAGCA
>NZ_JAVBNS010000137.1:0-18051 GCF_031551385.1 Anaerosporobacter sp. | reverse complement strand
CCACAAGGGATAATCCAGCCATTCATAAACACTACCATAGGCGGAACGAATGTAACTATTCAAGTATATCAGCTCGTCACAATATTCATGAATCTGATCCACCTGGCTGGTATACCCAATATCCGGAAGTCCCATTTCCATAATACTATTATTGCAGTCTTTAATTATTTTGTCTACCTCCAACCAATGCTCCGATAGCTGATAGGGGTCATATTTTTCACTGCATTTTTCTTCAAATCTTTCGCTTACTTTTTTTATCTCCATATGTACCTCCTTCCTTAAGCACCTACTTCATGACACCTGCCTTCTCCTGCAACCATTAGAACTGCTATGGTGTCGAATACTTCTACGGCTTTAATTTTCTCTGTTGCGTGCCCCCTGGCAAACTCCTTTCAGAAATTTTCATGAATGTTCCTTTCATACTTTTGTATCCGTTCTCCTTTTCGTTTTTTGATTTTCCCCTCATTATTAATATGGGATTTTTTTCGACTATTTTTAAAATTTTTTCGGATTTTGTTTACTTTTTTTATTTTTTTCAATTTTCTTTTAAAGGGACTTTTGCAAAAATAGATGGATAATGTCTGTACAGCCTTTCCGGCTCAAGTCTGTGAAGACCTTTTTTCCCAAATAACACGAAAAAAATAGGCCAGCGTTTACTGCTCTACTTTGCTCTTTATCTTTATGAATATCCATTGCACGAGTTATACTACCCTTTGTGTTTTAGACTATCCTATTTCCCGGCGACCCCTTAAAAATTTATACATCAACAGCTTTCTGTTACGCAATTGACAAATAACCTGTTAATAAATATAATAAATCAACCCAGTTCATATGAACGAAAGCCATGGCTGTACAAGTACACAAGAATTTACTAAACAGTGTATTAGTCTAAAATTAAAATTGTCGGGGAGGAATATACAAATGAAGCAAGATACTTTTTTAATATTAGTCAAGCAACACCTGGAAAACATGAGCAAGCAAAAAATGAAAGACTGCCTGCTGGATATGGCGGAACATATTCCAGAGGATAAGAAACAAGATTTTCTTCAGTTGCTGCAGAACTCACTTAATCTCAATCAAGAAGAATCCATAGATGCTTCATACAAACCCAGAATGTCCGACCAGCTAGTGGAAGAAAAAAGAAATGAACTCATATCCTGGCTGGACGGTATGGAAGAGCAGGAGCTATACCTGGAAGCAGATGGGCACGAGGAATATTTGGAAGACTATTGGCAGTCAGAAGGTGATTGGGTCTGGGAATATAGCGACTCTATGGGGATAGGGACAAAGCTTGAGATGGCCTATGGTTTCGCGAAGGACTGTGTAAATGATAGAAGATATGAAGCTGCATTGGACATTTTAGACCGGATATTGGCAGTGGAGATATGGGTAGAGACCGAATGGGACGATATGACCATCGGTATAGATGACTTAAAAGCAGAAAACATAGTTAAAATAGATTTAACTGAGCTTGCATTAACCACATTATATGCAGCTTATCTTGCGTGTGATAAAGAAAAACGGGCGGCAGATTTATATACATATTTTGGCTATTCTTTTTTTCAAAATATTCGTGTAGAAGAAATGCGGCGTATCGGTAGGGAAGAGCTGCCGGAAGAGAATGCCTTTTGGGATGATTGGATTGAATTACTGTCATCGAAAGAAGGAAACTTGGAAACACGTTTATTGAAAGAAGCCATACTTTTTGCAAAAGGTGCGGACGGGTTGGCAGATATGGCCAGAAGAAGTTATTTGAAGCACCCGGCGCTTTATCTGGAAGCCCTTAAAGAATATGAAATGAACCATGAATATGAAAAAATGGTTGCATTAGGAACAGAAGCAATCAATGCAATTGATAAGAAATACCGGATTCGGGGAGATATTGCACTGAAGACTTCATTTGCCCAGTATTATTTGGGGCATATGGAGGAAATGAAAAAGATGTGGTATGAAGTGTATGTTTCCGATATGAGTGAGGTGAATTTCCTGAGGCTGTTCCTGGAGGACGAAATGGCCATAGAATATGGAATGAAGGGAAAAGATATTTCAAGGCCCGTTCTAAAGGGAAATAATTTCATCGATAACCCACAGGAGCTTAAAGAAAACTTATTGGATAAAACAACCGATACATATATGGCGTTTTTGTCAGGTGAATATGAAAAAGTAAAAAAAGTCTGTGTAGACCCTGCTAATTCATTGGGATGGAGCGGAAAATTTATAGGCAGTGGTGTTAGAATATTTTTACTGTATCTATATAACCAAGAATGCTTAAAAAAGCCAATCAATAAAATTGCAGATGAAGTGGCATATTCCTTCCGGTTCAGCAAAAATGAAGAGTTCTACTTTTTTGAAAAGTCACCTGCAAAAAACGGTGGAGCAACTGAAACATTTTGGATGGCATTTTGCAGGTGGAGAAATTATTTTCCGATGAGTGAAAATGAAAAGAATAAGTATTTGCATTGGCTGGAAGAAATTATTGATAAGCGGACAAAAGCAATTGTTGGCGGACAATTCAGAAATCATTATGGAAGTGTGGCGATGCTGATTTTGGCATTAGGAGAGGTAAAAGAGAGTTTGGGTTATCAGAATGCGAAACAAGAATTGAAAGAGAAGTATAAAAAGATGTTTCCGCGTCACTCTTCTTTTCATGGAGCAATGAGAGAGTATAGCTGAACTGAGGCCGCCAACGTTTAGGGATAATTATTTGCTGCCAGCATTAAAAATGGGATATATTGAAATGGACAATACCGGATAAGTCAAGGAGCAGTACACAGAAATACAGAAAGAAAGCATTTTTATCATAGGTCCCCAATATGTAGTACTGAGAAATGCTGGAAATAATTAGATTATATACACCTTAGGTGAAGATATATTAGGGGAATAGAAATTAAGGAGAATATGAAGGATATGATGTTGTATCAGGATATTTTAGATGAAATTATTCGAAAGAGTAAAAATATATTTAACCAAAATCTTACCGGGATATATCTGCATGGTTCTATGGCTATGAGGTGTTTTAATCCCAAAAAGAGTGATCTTGATTTAATTGTTGTTATAGAAAAAGAGATTGCTGATGAGCAAAAGCTGAGGTTTATGGAGGCAATAATACGATTGAATGAATCAGCTCCTCACAAAGGGATTGAATTAAGCATTATCAAGAAGGAGTATTGCAACGATTTTGTTTATCCGACGCCATTTGAATTACATTTTTCCTCCATGCATTTACAATGGTTTAAGGATAACCCAGTGGACTATATTAGCAAGATGAAAGGAGCGGATAAGGATCTGGCGGCACATTTTATGATTATTAAAAAATGCGGAATTGTTTTATGGGGAGCTGAAATTGAACGTGTTTTTTCGGAGATACCGAAAGAATGTTATATGGATAGCATTTGGTCTGATATTGAAAATGCGAAAGAGGATATAAAAGAGAATCCAATTTACATAATTTTAAATCTGTGTAGAGTGGCGGCGTTTGTAAAAGATAATATTGTTGTTTCTAAAAAGCAAGGGGGAGAATGGGGATTACAAAACCTTTCACCAGAATACAAGAATCTTATTTTAGATGCGGTAAACTGTTATTCGTCGGAGAAAGAAATGGATATTGATGAGAGGAAAGCACAGCAATTTTGTGACGATGTTTTGTTTATGATAAAAAGAGGGAACGTATGTAAAAATTAATGGGTGCTGAAAGTTAGCGGGGAGAAAATGACATGAAGTGTAGGATAGAATCTTTATATTTGTGTGTAAAGGATATGGGTAGAGCCATTCGCTTTTATGAAGAATTTTTTGAGCAGCAGGTGGCTGAAAAGGATGAAGTATATACTGTGTTTGAAATACAAGGATTTCGCTTAGGGTTATTTGCTTTTGAAAAGAGGAATGAATCGCATGTGTATGGAAGTAATTGCCTGCCGAGTATTTCGGTAGAAAGTTTGGAAGTATTAAAGAATAAAATAGACGGGCTAGAGATTTGCTTTCCGCTTACGCAAATAGGTAGTAACTGGGTTGCTGAGTTTGTAGATAGTGAGGGGAATCATGTAGAGATTACGACTTCGATATAGCTGAGATAGAAAGAATGATTTGTGGAGGTAAATATGTTAGCATATGGTTATGAGTGGGATAGCGAAAAGGAGCTATATTGGTAGACATAAAAAATGAATATGGTGTATAATAGTAGGTAGTTTGGTGTATTACCTACTATATTTGTTTATAGAGGAGAAAATATACATCATTTAAACGTGGACAGGTACTAGCAGTGTAAAAAATTTACTGATACACATCTTTAGATAAAAGGGCAGCAGAGGGGGAATACATGAACAATGAGAAAATTACACAATTGCAGCAAGGGCTTGCTACAGCTTTCGTAGATAGTAATACATCATCAAACTTAGCCCATAAACCGCATTTTGTATCAAATAATTATAAAGAAGGTCGTAAAGTACTCTCATCCATTGAGGATGAGCTTTTGCTATGTGAAGAATTTTCTATTAGTGTGGCATTTTTACTATGTGTGGGATTACTCCTCTTTTTCTATGGAGCGGGGTGAATATGCGAAGAATACTAAATACACTTTGGCGTTGATAATTTTACGGATATTGGGTTGAGCTATTTCATTTGAAGGAGAAAACCATAATGGATAAAAAGAATGAACTTATTCAAACAATAATGGATATTGAATACTGCCCTCCAGCAGAGCTTGTAAAGATGAATATTGATATGAAGGAAGTACAGAAGTTTCCTGTTGATAAAGCAGCAGCATTAGGTGCAGCGTTTCAGCCATTATCGCAACTTGCAAGTTATACAGCAGGTGGAGTGGGCCAAAGCGGATTATATTTTGTTAATACTGCAGGAAAAACAATGTTTCAGAGTGGAGGACATTACATAGGAAATCTTCAAAGTGCCAGTGGTGGTGTTGGTGGAGGCCTTGCAAGAATGACTCAGGTGCCGCTCGACCCAACAATGCTTTGTATGGCTGTTGTGATTATGGCTGTAGAAAAGAAATTAGATGCAATCTATGAGGCACAAAAAGAGATGCTTGCTTTCTTGGAAATGAAAGAGGAAGCAAAGCTAAAGGGTAATCTCAATGCCTTAGCCGATGTGCTTAATAACTATAAATTCAATTGGGATAATGAGAAATTTAAAGACCATAAACATATTTTGGTTCAGGATATAAAGCGTGATGCAGAGCAAAGTATTATACTTTATAAAGAGCAGCTTACCAAATCAATCAAAAAGAATGCATTGCTTCGCAGTGATCAAGAAGTGAAGTCTACATTGAACAAGATAATGAATCGTCTTAATGATTATCAGTTAGCGTTATATACATTTTCGTTCTCTTCGTTCTTAGAAGTAATGCTTCTTGAGAATTTTAATTCAAATTATTTAAATAGCATTTCAGGAAAGATTAAGGAGTATTCTGTTGATTATACTGCGCTTTACGAAAAATGCGTAGAAAAAATTCAGAACGACTCGAAGGATTCTCTTGAAGGATATGCGCTGAAAGGTTTGTCGAAGATATGCAGTGGAGCTGGAAAGTTAGTTGAGCAAATTCCTGTCATCAGTAAATCTCAGATTGATGAGAATCTTATCAAGGCTGGAGGCATACTTCAGGATATTAATACCAATAGGACGCAAAATGTTACACGGATGCTTACAGATAACCAATCGAATTATATTAGTGCTTTCGTTGAGAATATTCAGACTATAGAAAATCTGTATAATCGTCCGGTTCAGCTAATGTTTGATTCTGAGAATATCTACATTGCAGCAACCCCCAGCCACATAAAAAGTTGAAAAGACAAGTACAAGATTGCTAATTTTGGGCATTTACATATGACATGCTCATACTAATTAATACGTTGTAATGCTAAGGAGAAGCAATAATGCAGTATAAGATAGTAGATTTGTGTGCTGGTATCGGAGGTATTAGGAGAGGGTTTGAACTTGCAGGAGATTTTCAAAATGTAGCCTCTGCCGAGATTGATGAGTTTGCATGTAAAACATACGAGTGCTTATTTCATGATAATCCACGGAATGATGTAACAGATATTGAGTTCAAACATAAGTTGCAATCGTTGCAATATGATGTGCTTTTGGCAGGATTTCCTTGCCAAGCATTTAGCAGTGTTGGGTTGCGTCAGGGGTTTGAAGATAAAACTAAGGGTACTATATTTTTTGATATTGCTCAGATAGTAAAAATGACCAGACCCAAAGTGATTTTTTTGGAGAATGTTCAAAACCTTTTGTCCCATGATAAGAAAGCAACTATTAAGACAATCATTGACACATTGGATCGACAATTGAATTATCATATTGTTGGGATGAAATATGATGCTAACGGGAACCCCAAAATAACGACGGGTGCATTTATAAGAAATACGAAATTCTTCGGAATTCCTCAAAATCGTCCGCGCGTTTATATTGTCGCATTTAGTAGGGATTATTTTGGAGATTACCTATCGATGGTTCCAAATGAAACACCAACACACAGATCCAGAGAATCAATATTTGCATCGCTCAAAGATGTATTGGAAGAAGATGTTGAGGCGCGATACTTTATGTCAAGCGGTTACTTAGAGACATTAGAAAAACATATTGTTAATCAGCATGCTAAGGGATATGGCTTTGGATATCGAATAGTAAATAGCCCGGAAATAGATAGCCCATTAGCGAATACGATAATGGCTTCTGGGGGATCAGGCAAGGAACGCAACTTAGTTTTCGATTTTGTTAATGGGGAAAAATATAAAGGAATGTTTGTTAAAGGTAAACAGACATCTATTAATACAAAGTGTGTACGTACAATGACGCCAACCGAGTGGGGACGTCTTCAAGGATTTATTGGTTATGGATTTATTAATGAGGATGGGATGGAGTGCTTCTCTTTTCCGGAAGGAATTCCAGTAAGTCAACAATATAAGCAGTTTGGCAATTCAGTTTCTATACCGGTTATCGAGGAAATGGCGCGATTCATATATAATAATATGGAGATAATGTATTCGCAATTCACAAAAATAGAAAAAAGCTTATATAGCATGTATGGAAATGAATTTGTTGTTTGCAAAGAAATTTGGAGTGTTTTAGGAAAATCCTTAAGAGAGGATACGGTTCATCAGTTTTTTAACATCGTGCATCATTTTAAGAAGAAAGAATTTAGGGTAAAAGAACTGTCAGTATTTTTAGGAACTTCTTCAGCGAGAGCTTCACAAATTATACGTCAGCTACTTGAGACAGAATGCGTGCTCAAACAGGATAATGGGTTATATTGCTTCAAAAATATGACTTCAGAAAATGATTTATTATAATGCCAGAGTTGAATTGTGAGGTTGTGTAATTCAAATTAACATATGAGGGATAGTGTATGGATAATGAAAAAATCATTAGAGATTTAATAAGTAAATGTGAAATATATTATGATGATTCGATGATATCTTCAGAAGATATTATCAGAAGATACATGCACTTTTTTTTCATGCAGTTTGATACGACAAAAAAGACAACAAGTTTCGTTTTTCATACTGGTTCGCCATGCTTTGATATTGTATCTTTTGCGGTATTAATGCTAGTTTGTTTCAATTATAATCTTTCAAGTAATGATGAACTGCTTCAATCGTTAGAAGAAGGAGATATGGTTTTATTTAAGGGAGAACGGTATCATTGGAATGGGATTAAAACAATGTCGATGGCTTATGGCTCTCAGCCAACAAATTATATTATTTTGACACAAGACCCAAAAGGCAAGAATGGTGTTTCAACAAGATACATAACATATGAAAACAATAAACACCTAGTGAGACCTTATTTGGGTGAATCAATTGTTACGGATGGAAGAGGAATCAGAAAATATAAATCAGATCGTAATGAGTTTTTATCTCGTGTCTTAGGTGTTGCCGAAAGCGATGTTCCTAGTACATTGAATATTTCGGTTGTAGTTATAGCTGATAAGAGCGTATTTCTTGATATGTGCCATCATTTACGTATTTCCTATATTGGAGGTAAGAGTATCCAATTAACGGATATTGTACCAGTATCATATTTTACAAGAAGCGGCGAAGAGTTTCAAATCGGCAAGAATCCTGCAAAGGCGGAAGCGGTGATAAAAGTAGTTAGTAACGTTTCAGCAGCAAGAGATATTGTTCTTGATAAACTTGGAAATAAAGTCATTGGTGTTTTGGCAACGAATGTTGAGACACTTGCATACAATGCTTCAGAATTCAAAGATTTAATTCGTCGGAAGTCGTTGAGATTTGCAAGCGTAATAGCGCCATATAATGCTGAAACAAGCAATATGGTCGTTGAACAGTATGAAGATGCCAATATTTTTGCCTGTACCAAAGAAGTGCTCTCTTCCGTGTCTGCTAACATTAATGTTTCTAACAAGCTTACAAGGGAACTGAATCAACAGGTTCTAAGTATTGTTGGTCATGAAATTGATATTTTCCCAGTAGATGGTTGCTGGTTGTGGAATGAATACAAACAAATTAAAGATACAATATATGCAATCAAACAATCTAACTGGAATCAAGAAGAAAAAGAAACTTTCATTAAAACTTCGTTGGGATTGGTTAATCTGTTTACTACAGCTTTCTTTCCAATTGCAAAAATGGAAGAAGCAATATGTAATTCTGTAATTAATGCGTCAGTTGCATCGCCAGCGGACAGAATTCAAGAATTGTTTACCGTAGGGAAACAGAGTATATCAATGAAAGAATCATGTATGGCTGTTGCGCAGGCTTTATTGGATATGTATGAAAATATGAAATCAGTATCATATAAGGAGAAAGAATTATTAAAAATACTATCCGAAAACAAGAAAAAGAAAGTAGCGATTGTTTTTCCGAAGGGATATTATACGGACATTTTCAGAAATTACTATAATGCTGAAGGAGAATACAACAATGTTGTTTGTTCTACAGCGAATCGTTTTGATAGTAGAGATCATTATGATTTTATCATAGTTGTAAGCGATGTTGTCGGGAAAAGATTTGATTCATTACAATGCTATTCTTCTTCAAGGATAATAGTTTTATTATATGATTGTGAAGGAAAATTGTTTAGATACAGAAAAAAGCAATTTGCTAAAAGTGAGAGAAAATTAAATGCTCGTGTAAGGGGATTAAGAGGAGCTGATTATGAAAGGGCAGTGTCTGCTTTCACTGGTGAAACAATAGAAGAGTTGCCAGATGAAACAATAAAAGAATATGCAGATTTAAATGATTTTATTGAAAATGCAGGATTGTTTGATATTCGAAGACTAATAGCAAATGGTTCATCAAATAGACCATACATAGGAACCGCAGAAGTTAATTATGTTGGAACATTTATAACCGGAGAACAAATTCTGTTTTCAAAAAACTATGCTGCGGTATTGTTTAACCATGCATCACAAAAAGTTACAGAGACTTCACCAGAAAAGTTGGCTGCTGGAGATGTTTTAGTATTTACAAAAAGAGACAATTATACAAGAAATATAGTAGATATGATCTTTGAACAGCTCATTAAAACGAAAAAATTGTCTGAACGCATACAAGAAGCTACAGATAATTCATTATATTGGAAAATCAAATTGTGTGAATACAAGGAACAGAACTGTTTGACTTATCGTGCTATTGCTAAAGAATTAAAGAAGTTTGGAAGTACTTTACAAGAAGTGTCAATTCGCCAGTGGCTTGATGATGAAAGTTATATTGTGGGACCGCGTGATGAGAAGACAATGGAGATGATTGCAAAACTTACAAATGACGAATATTTACTTGCTAATTTCAAGGACGTTTTTGAAGACTGTAGAATTGTAAGACATTATCGACGAGATATTCGTTCACTAATAGCTCAAGCAATTAATGATAAGTTAAGTAATAAAATCCCTGAGCTGGGGAGCGTATTTGAGGTGGTTTATGAGCATATTGAGAAGTTGTCAGAGACTATGGAATTAGAAAATGTTTATGAGTTAGATAAAACGGTATTTGTGGTTAATAGTTTAGTCAATCGGCCGATAACAGAGACGGAGGTGATATTGTGAATGGAAAAGATATAAGCGAAAATATGATTATTGCTCGAGATGAGTATATAAGTATGATAAGGGCTGAATTACTTGGGCCTGGATCTGAGTTTAATATACCTGATGCAGAGCATGAGTTGATATCCAGTAGCCCTTTGAGCAGATACTCTATTGGGATTCTTTTTCCCCAGGGAAACCATGTAGAACAAGATAATGATGAAACTATGCCTATTGGTGAAGTGGAAGAGGCAATTATTCTTGAAGTACCAGAGAATTATTCAACTACCGAGGAAAAGGTGGAGAATAAAAAAGAAAAAATCAGGGAATTTGACGAAACCGTGGATGAAAACCTTGATGAAGAAATTAATATGGCAACACAGTTCAAGCCATCATCTATGGGTGTGACATTTCTTGTAAAAGGAGATGCAAATAAGGTATATTGTAATGCTTCATTTGCAACTTATAAAAAAGCTCAGATTTCTGATTGCGCAGTATACTATGAACCCGAAAACTCAGATACCTACATGGTGCCTCCCGAGCTGTCTCATATTATGTCATACGACAAAGAACATCAAATGATGAAACTGATTTCTGGTGTCAATATTCAAGATTTACATAGGATTTTTGAGCAGGGTGCAATTCCTGCCAATGAGTATGATATATTGAAAAAAATTGCATATAGGTTACATGACTATTTAAAAGTGGGTTATGTGCGAATGCTTCACCATGTTCCAGATATTGAGATTGATTTTTCCAATAGTGATTACTTTAACAATGAAGATACATCAGCATTGGACGGAACATCAGCAAAGATAGTAGCGCTTAGAACTCCTGTTTCTGAAGATGTATGCTCTATCACAATTATGCTGATGAATGATAAAGAATCATTTCCAGCAAAAGCGCAAGATTGTTTATTTCAATCTGAAATTGAGATTTGCTCAGACAATAACCACTTCGTTTTTATAGAGAGTAATCCAAATTCAGATATTGAGTACCTTGATGATGAAGAAAAATCTTTGAATTTGCTTTACAGACATAAGAAGATTTATGGGACAGGGCTTGGTGTATCTGTAGATTGGGATATAAGTGACATGGGAATGGGTACTTTATGGACGGACTTTTTCCCTATAAAAGAAATACCTGCAATGAATTTTTCTTTGCCACAAAATGATTGTATTTCTGATAAAGAGCTTTCAATGAAGTACTTGTCAGATTTAAGCGACTCTTCAAAGGAGCAGAAATTGTCCTCATTGACCAAGTTGGTTCAGTTGTATGTGAGTTGGGTTAATGAACTTAAAGTTATTGCTGCGTCATTGGATGAACGGTATTCTTCAGCGGCAATAAAGAATATTCAAGAGTGCACAAATGCATCTATTAGAATGCATGAAGGAATAGAAACACTTCGTTCTAATGATTATGCGTATAACGCATTTGCCTTAGCTAATCGTGCCATGTTCATGCAGCGAATTCATATACGAAAGCAGACTGATATGTCACGTGTTAATGCAGATAGATATCCTGGAGATGAAGAAATAGCAGATTGGCTATTGGATATTGATTATCAAGAAGAAGAAGATGGCAATTGTAGGTGGAGACCGTTCCAGATTGCATTTCTTTTGATGGATATTAATTCAATTGTATATGACCAATCTGACGATAGGTCATTAGTGGATTTAATATGGTTTCCTACAGGCGGTGGTAAGACTGAAGCATATTTAGGATTGACGGCATTTACCATTTTTTATCGCAAATTATCATACCCAGATACATCTGATGGAACAGCAGTAATGATGAGGTATACATTAAGACTTTTAGCTGCGCAGCAGTTTACTCGTGCGGCAACTTTAATTTGTGCATGTGAATACATTCGACAGGATTCACAGCAAAAAAAACATAATTATCCAGCATATCCATTAGGGAAAAAATCCATTACCATAGGGTTGTGGATTGGGGGATTACATATACCCAATAAGAATACAGGAAAGAATAGTGCAGAATATCATTTAGACAAGTTATACGAAGTAGGGAGCCATTATCAGGTAAAAACTGCAAAAGAGCGACATAATAAGTTCCAAGTTTTAAAATGTCCTTGGTGTGGTACAAAGATGGTTAAAGATAATCGTAATCAGCGTGTGGTTGGAGAATGGGGATATGCAATGAGTGGGAAACACTTTTATTTGTTTTGCCCTCATGAAGAGTGTACTTTTACCAAGAAGCTTCCTATTCAGATAATCGATGAGGAGTTGTATGATGCACCACCAACATTGTTATTTGGCACGGTAGATAAATTTGCCTTGATGGCGTGGGATGGTAAAATCAGCTCATTCTTTGGGACAAATTCAGTAAATCGTTCTCCTGAGCTGATTATACAAGATGAGCTTCACTTAATTTCTGGGGCACTTGGCACAATGGTAGGGTTATACGAAACTGCTGTTGATGGATTGTCTAGCATGAAGGGAGTTAAGCCAAAGGTGATTGCATCCACTGCAACTATTCGAAAAGCCAAGGAACAATGTTCTGTATTGTATAATCGTCAGGTAGTACAGTTCCCGGCGCCTGGTTTAGATGCTGAAGATTCATTTTTTGCAAGAGAAGATGTGATTGATTATTCAAAAGGGAAATATGGTCGAAAATATGTGGGGATAATGCCATCTGGACGAACGAAAGCGATGACAGAAATACGAACTATGGCGGCACTTTTACAGAAGGCTTATACTATGGAATCGTCAGATGAGGTAAAAGATAAGCTCTGGACATTAACAGTATATTTTAACAGTCTTAAAGATTTGGGAAAAGCGTCTACATTAGTTGACGATGACGTTAAGGACTTTATTATTCGAACAGCAAATAGGATGTTTACTAAGAGAAGATTAATCGTTAATGCTGATGAATTAACAAGCCGTGTTTCAACAACTGAATTAAATGAAACATTAGATAAATTGGAACGCATTGAATATTCAAAGGAGAATATTGAGAAGAATAATTATGCATCAAATGTGTTGCTTGCGACAAACATGATTTCGGTTGGAATTGATGTGGCTAGATTAAATGTGATGTTAATGGTTGGGCAACCCAAATTAACAAGTGAGTATATTCAAGCATCTAGCCGTGTTGGGCGTTTATATCCGGGTGTAGCATTTATACAATATGATGCGACAAAAAGTCGTGATCGATCGCATTACGAGCGTTTTAAGCCATACCATGATTCTTTTTACAGATTTGTAGAGCCAACTGGCGCAACTCCATTTTCAAAACCTGCAAGAGAAAGAGCATTGCATGCTGTTTTCACAGCGATGCTTCGCCAAAAGGTTTCCCTTGATCAAGATAACATGGCGGTTTATTTTGATAAAGAGAGATTTGCAGCAGATATTCAAGACATTGAAGCGTTTATCATTAATCGAATTAGAGAAGTGAACGACAGGTCTGAAAGCGGTCTGAGAGATGATTTGGATGACGTAAGGCTCGAATTACAAGAGTTTATAGGTTTTTGGCAGGAATTAGTGGATAAAAGTCAGGAGAACGGCGACAAATCATTAGTTTTTGGACGTAAGTATATAGTTGTTCCACCAGCTGAAGGTGCTAGAAGGCTTTTGAAACAATATAATTCACCAGGAAAAGATGATGCTCGAGAAACTTTGACATCAATGAGAAATGTTGATACTTCGGTTAAAGGCAGTATAGTTATTTGGGAGGATTAAGGCATGGCAGAAAAGGTAAAAGGAAAAATCGAATTAGATAAAGTCACTCATTCGGTCAGAGCAGCACAGGCGATATTGCAGTATGGAGTTGGTGCAATGGTTGATTTTCCGGATCAGACATTAGTTACAGCAAATCCAGAAAACTGGAGCGGTATATCAAGAATATTTGATGATCGTTTTGCTAAGGCTTTGGGAGTGGATTATTTTGCAATGCCGACAGATATTACTTATGCTCGCTTTCCTGAGTGGTATTTTTGCCCAAAATGTAGAAAGTTTCAACCATTAAAGAAGTGGATTTCTGAATATAAGAAGAAAGCAAGCGCAGCAAAGCTGCAACACGACGAAAATATGGTAAGTAATATTCAATGCCCAGATTGTAAACAAGACTTGGTGGTTGCTCGTATTGTTACCGTATGTGAGAAGGGGCATCTTAATGACTTTCCCTGGGTAAAATGGGTTCATGCAAGGTCAAGGGTGCCGATATGTGGAAGTCCGTCCTTGAAATTTAAGACTGGGGCATCAGGTTCAGAAGGACTAGAGGGGTTGACAATTGAGTGTTTTTCCTGTCGTGCAAGAACAACTTTAAAAGATGCATTCAATAAAGATATTTTTGGAGAAATGGACAATAATGGTGAGCGGGAAGACTTTATTTGTGAAGGATATCACCCGTTTAAGCATATAAAAGAACCGTGTGGGTGTTATCCGAGAAGTGTACAGAGAGGTGCTTCATCAGTTTATTTTCCCTTAGTATATAGTTCGTTAGTTATTCCACCATATGCGGATAAGCTAAATATGAAAATAGAACAGAGTAAGGCGTATGAAGAATGTGTTATAATCATTGAAGATGAAGAGCCTGAGGATAAGCTGGAAACAATCAAAAAACGTTTTGGTAAGTGGGCATCAAAAATTGCATCGGAAATAGGTGCACTGCAGGCTGATGTTGAAAAAAATTTAAGTAAAAAATGGCTTGAAAACGATGATAATATAATCGAAGTGACAAGTGTTCAGTACCGAATAAATGAGTATATGGCACTGAGTGGAGAAATATCAACATCTAAAGGTGCGCTAGGGGATTTTTCTCGAGAATCAATGTCTATTTCTGATTACCATTTATCCCATGTTAAGGCGGTATCCTTAGTTAATAAAGTAAAAGTTGTAAATGCCCTTACTGGATTTTCGAGAATCACTCCTATATTGGATAGGGAAGATAAGGGGTTTGTTAGCATAAAGCGAGAAGAGACAAACTGGTATCCTGCTTATGAAGTAAGGGGTGAAGGCATCTTTATTGAGTTTGATTCAGATGATATAGAAAAGTGGATAAACGAACAACCCGAGGTGTTAAGACGTGCACAGAAGTTGAGTGACAATTATGCGAATTCATTTATAGGTAAGAATCATCCTAGAAATATTTCACCGAAATTTATTATGCTACATACGTTATCACATTTGTTGATTTCACAATTAAGCTTTGAGTGTGGATATAGCATAGCCTCATTAAGTGAAAGGCTATATTGTTCCGAAGAAAAAGATGGGAAACAGATGGCTGGAATATTGATATATACAGCAAGTGGCGACTCCGAAGGTACTCTTGGTGGACTTGTTCGGCAAGGTAGACCAGATGCATTTCCAAGGATATTAAGAAAAGCAGTTAATAATGCAAAAACATGCTCAAATGATCCGGTATGTATAATGAGCAAGGGTCAAGGAAGGGATTCTCTTAATTTGGCGGCATGTCATGCGTGTGCATTGTTACCAGAAACTTGTTGTGAAGAAAGAAATGCATTTTTAGATAGAGGGTTAATCATTGGAACCTTCGAGGAACCTAGTATTGGATTTTGGAGCGATTTGTGAGAAAATGCTAATCTTCTATTTATTGGCCGGAGGGATATCATGTCTGATTTATATGTTCTAAAAGAATACTTTATTAGATATTTAAAGATTATAAAAAAGAAGGACTCAACGGTGAATCATTATATTGGTGCCTTGGATTATATTACGAGGTTTCTGATACAAAGAGAAAAGATTCACCAATCAATATATGAGATTACTGACATAGGTGAGCTTCAAATAATTAGGACTTATCTTAAAAATGATGTTGATTTCTTAGCATTAGATAGGAGGGGGCATCAAATGTATAGTGCAGGACTGAATAATTATCTCAGATTTGCAACTGGTGAAGGCTTCGGAAATATGCATGATGAAATTCAAAACCTTGATATTGAACTTCCTGTGAAGGAAATTGCTAGAACAGAGATATCATCACGGAAGAGATCCAATATTATTAAGACGCAAGCAATTGAATCAGCAGGGTACTTATGTGAAATGGATATTTGCCATCGTACATTTACTGCCAAAAGTACTGGAAATCAATATATGGAAGGCCATCATGCAATTCCTATGAAAGTGCAAGAATCATTTAAAACAAGTTTAGATGTATATGCAAATATTGTGTGTTTATGTCCTATATGCCATCGAATGCTTCACTATGGAATAGATGATGAGAAAAAGGTGTTAATTAATCAGATATATTATAAGAGAGCTGATAGGTTAGCTAATAGCGGGATAAAGTTAACGCTGGAAAGTTTTGAAATATTAGCAGTATAATAGTAGGCGAATGGATGTAGTGACAGGAAAGAGGCTGGATATCCGATATTAATAGTTACAGCGTCTGATATTGTCAGTATTTCTTATAAATGATGAAGAAGATGATTTGATGAAAGCAAATGAGAGAGTATATAAAAACGTAAAAGAACAACGAAGTAAAAATATGAGTCGTATCCGAAACAAAATCCATAGAACTTGCGCTGCGAAAAGCTTTGTGGAACAAAGGCTATAGATACAGAAAAAATTATAAAGTGCTACCAGGTTCTCCAGATATTTGTTTGACTAAGTATAAGATTGCAATATTCTGTGACAGCGAATTTTTTCACGGTGGGAAGTTCTAAAACCCAAAGTAGCTAAGGGGAATAATGCTGAATATTGGGTAAAGAAAATTCAAGAAAATATAAGTAGAGATGACGAAGTTGATAAAAAATTAATTTTTTTAGGATGGACAGTTATTTATTTTTGGGTAAAAGATATTTTAAAGAACACTGCTGAATGTGTAAGGGTAATTGAAGAAACTGTATTTGACATAAAATTGGTGGAAATAGAAGAAGATTTGAGGTGACAAAGTGGATTACACAAAAGATTATGATGAAACAGAGCCATTGTCAATAGAGCGCTATGCTCAGAAGCTGATTGGTAAGACCTTCGCAGAAATCTGTATTGAGGATAACATGGAAATGATTACGATGGTCAAGGAAACACTTGATTATGCAGAAACTTACGAGAACAAAAAAAGAAAAGGCGGTTTAGGCGAGTTAATAGAAGAACGTTTTTTTCACTATAAAAGTAATAACGATTCTCGTCCTGACTTTTATAAAGCTGGAGTAGAACTAAAGGTTACGCCATATAAAATCAATAAAAATGGTTCTTTGGCTGCAAAAGAGCGTTTAATTATTACCATGATTGATTATTTTAAGATTATAGGTGAAGAATTTGAGCAGAGTCATCTTTGGCAAAAAGCCAGGCTGATTTTACTGGTCTATTATCTTTACCAGCAAGAAATAGAAGATAGATTGAAT
Source organism: Anaerosporobacter sp. (assembly GCF_031551385.1). GTDB lineage: Bacteria > Bacillota > Clostridia > Lachnospirales > Lachnospiraceae > Anaerosporobacter. The sequence continues at coordinate 730 of NZ_JAVBNS010000137.1, read as the reverse complement.
TACAGGATAGGGTATGCAAAATTATTTACGCCACCAGAAGCTGATATTCAAATTATTAAACACGATTTTAAAGTAATTGTTGAAAAGATAAAAGCTGGAAAAGCTCATGAACTTTCCGAAGGTGATACAATGTACCTGGGAGCGGCACCGAAAGCAGCAACTTCCCAGAATCGACGAAAGCAACCTTTTAGCGATGAACCTGCTAAACCACGTGCATTTTCTTTTAAAAGCTCATACATGACATATGTGTTGAATAATTATATTGCTACAGGAAAAGATACATATGAATCTATTATAAAGAGTGACGCAGTAGAATCTTTTGAAGATTATGTTGTGAATAAGATTAATGCCTATAGAGATTATTCGGTAAGAGATTTGTGTGGTGAATTCCAAGTTGAATATGAAAAAAAACCAAAAAATTTAGAAGCTATATTGGCATATCGGATTCTTGGAATAAAAGGAAATCATGCAGAAGAGTTTGTGAAAGCTAATATTGTAGTGAAAGCAATTCGAATTGAAAAAAATAACACAATCAAAGAAAGTATGTCTTTTCCAACTTTTAGATTTAAGGAACTGGTAAAAGAAAAATGGGTAGTGTAAAATAGTTTGTGTCTCTGGAAAAAAATGTCTCCTTTTTGGTAAGAATTAGTTTATGACAAATCTTATCGAAAAGGAGTATTTTTATGCCAGTAGCAAAGGAACAGATTCGACAAATTATATCAGACAATAA
>NZ_JAVBNS010000090.1:0-68406 GCF_031551385.1 Anaerosporobacter sp. | reverse complement strand
ATTACAACCTGCTTATAAAGATTACCACTTAAATCTTGGTGAAGTTTCTTCATACCCACCAGGATACAAAGAAAATGCTGGTATCTTCTGCCACAACAATCCTTGGGTTTCTATCGCTGAAACTGTAATCGGACGCGGTGACCGTGCATTTGAAATTTACAAGAAAACTTGTCCTGCTTACGTAGAAGAAATCAGTGAAATTCACCGTACAGAACCATATGTATACTCACAAATGGTTGCAGGTGCTGATGCTCCTCGTCATGGTGAAGCGAAAAACAGTTGGTTAACTGGTACTGCTGCATGGACATTCGTTAACGTTTCCCAATACATCATTGGTATTCGTCCAGAATTCGATGGTCTTGTAGTTGATCCTTGTATCCCAAGCGATATGCCTGGATTCAAAGCTACTCGTATCTTCCGTGATGCAACATACAACATCACTGTTGAAAATCCAAACGGCGCACAAAAAGGTGTTGCTAAATTAGTTGTAGATGGTCAAGAAATGAGCGGAAACATCATTCCTTTCGCTGACGGAAAGAAAGAATACAACGTATCAATCATTTTAGGTTAATAATGATACCAGGGTCAAAAGTATGACCTTTTGACCCTGGTATCAATTAATTTTACATTTTACTAAAACCCCTCTATAAGTCCAAATATGGTCTTGTAGAGGGGTTCTCCTTATCTAAAGTACTGTTCCGTATACTTCTATCTGACTTAGTGCTGGAAAAGGTGATGGATCATCTGCTTTTATTAAATTACCTAATCGTACCCATGTAATTCGCTTCTTCTCGAATGTTATAACATGAGGTAAACAGCTTTTTTCCATATCCCATACAATTTCAGTTCCATCAGAGAAGCTTAGCGTAACTTGCGTCCACCAATTATCATGAGGGAAGTCTGCTCTTGTATATAACACAATTTTATCTGTCTCAATTTCTTGTCCAAATTCTACTTTCATCTCTGCATCATCTCGTCTATTGATCCCCCATGATTCATATGGCCATTCTCCATGAGAACGGTTTTCACATACACCATCAACAGCATTACGAGCAGCAAAGATAGCTTCTCCTCTTGTTTCAACATTTGCTGTAGCATGTGGGAAACAATTTGTGTCACCATGCTGATCACATACATTTAATGCAAGATTTCGATACGCTTTTATTTCCTCTTCTCTAGCGACTCTTGCATACATATGATGTCTGTTTCCATAGAATACTTTTGGTGAATAACTAATTCTCTTTTCCCCAAAAGGTATCTGGTATAATACATTTCCAGTGATATACACTAACGCTGCTCCCATTGCATCATCTACTTGAAGAACAACATGAATGTTTTTCTCCGATGTTTCTAGGATAATTTGATCTCCTTCTTGATACTCTGTAGTGCAAACAAGACTTACATAATCATCACCATTGCTTACACATATTGTATTTCCATTCTTATCAAGTACTTTTAACGCTAAAACCGCCATATTATCGTCCTCTCTTATTTTGGTATCATGTATTTCATTTTTACATAATTATCATTATAAAATTAATTATAGAAAGTTGACAGGCATGGAGCAATACTCTACAATGTTATTAAACTGACTTTTTCAGCTTTTTATAAGGAGTGAATCTATGATAACTATAAAATTCTGCGGCCACAATTCTCACCATACCAGCTTATTTGAAATGGAACATAAAGACGGACTTTCAAACTATCTTCTTCTGCTTGTAAAAACAGAGGCTTGGTTCTATTTGAACGGAACGCTCACACAAACCAAACCTAATATGGTAATTTTATTTGACCGAAATACATATATTCACTACGGCTGTAATGAACCTATATATAATGATGACTGGGTTCATTTTAATATGGATAAAAAAGATGAGGAGGATCTGTTTTCTATACTACAAATCCCCCTAAATCAACCTTTTTATCTACCTCATATTCATGTACTATCTCACTATATTCAGCTTTTAGCAAACACGTTTCACTCACGCTCTCCACATTGTGGGCTTATTTCTGATTCCCTTATGCGTACTCTTCTCTATACTCTTGATGAAGAACTACATAAGTTTCCTGACTCTAATATTGAGCATAAACACTACTCTTCCTTTATCTCGCTCCGAACACAGCTCTACACAAATCCTTCCGAGCAGTGGTCAGGAAATAACATGGCTAACTCTCTTTGTTTAAGTACTTCCTATTTTCAACATCTGTACAAGCAGTTTTTTGGCTGCTCTTGCCAACAGGATATCATTCGAGCACGACTAGAACAAGCAAAATTCTACCTATGCTCTAGCGACATGCCAATTAACCGACTAGCGGATTTTTGTGGTTATGAAAATGAGCTTCATTTCATGCGCCAGTTTAAAAAGTTCGAAGGAATGACCCCTTCCCAATATCGACAAAACAATAAAAAATAGCCTTTTTATGATGCCTATGATAAACTCAGCTGTCTCTATAATAGCTACACTTTATCATAGCTACTGAAACAGACTTTTTCCATATTCACTCAGATAAGATTCCGCCCCTGTTACATCAACAGGTATTACAATCGGCCCTGCCGCATAGGGAGCTATATCATATGTGTTAAATCCCACAAACAGATACCCATTGTTAATCCACCAATTTTTGTCCCAGTTTTTTAATGCTTCTTTATAAGCTTCCTCACCAAATAAAAAGTTTTCACACTTATTTTCTGTTACATAAGTATGTAAAGCGTCTTCTACAAATTGTCTGAATGCTTCCTCATTTGTCGTAATTGATGCAATTGTCAATTCTTCACCAGTTACAGGATTATAGGAAACAACCTCTTTATATAAATTCGGATGCGCACCACCAGTATAGGAATATAATGAATATATTATAGTCAACATCCTCTCATCGTTTCTTATTACTTGCTCCGAATCATCCAATATATATTCATGTGCTACATCACCTTTTGTCATCTCTAAAACGTCCTCTACTTGCTTATCAAGTGATTTCTCACGTCTTACATTCGCTTCTTCCAACGCCTTATTAATCTTACTTTGAGAGGCATCTACACCTTCAAGATATGTCGTTTTCCTATTCAATACTTCCGCACCAACATCATTATTATAAGACTTACTCTCCACATTCTCACTCAATTTCACATACCCATTAAGCAACGCAGGATTCGCATTATCTTCCCATGTATATAAACAATCTTCAAATCTAGTATAAGGAATCTCTTTCTTGACTACTTCTTTCTTGTCTGGTTCTTTTTGGTCTTCTGAATCCAAATCTCCCCCTAACTCCACAACCTCCTGCTTCGCATTATCAGCCTCCATATGATAATCACTTCTACAACCAATTAACCCAACAGACATTATAATGATTCCAATAGTACATTTGATTTTTTTCATAACATCCTCCTACACCCATACTACTTTTCCATATCTCCTATCGAATATGCTTTTTTACAATCAATTTCTTTTTTACAGTAATTCAATTGCAACCTTTTGTCAACTATAAACATTGTAAATTTACAGAAATATGCTATAATGTAATGGGAGTATCAGATAGCATTAATCACCAAACAAATAGGAATTCTTGTTTAAGATTGTGTTTGTACAAAATCGGAATAAGAAAAGTGAATAGCTTCTATCTCAAGCCGCATTCATTTGGAAACATTCTCCGAAATATTGAGTAATTAGTAAAGGTGTTACTAGTTTCAAAAACTAAATACACAGTTATAGGAGAGAGGCTTTATGAAAAAAAACAGAAGTTTAAAAACCACTTTAGCGGCAATTTGCATGCTGCTATCCGCAGTAATTTGTATTATTATAGGATCGCTTGGTATTTCCTTTATCAACTCCAGTACGAATAATGCATATGACAAATATGAAACAGCCATGAACGAAGGCTATAAAAAGGAAATCAAGTCGCAGGTTCAAAGTGTATTAGCAATTCTACAAGCAGAATACGACAAGGTACAAGCCGGAGAATCGACTGAAGCCGAAGCCCAAAAGGAAGGCTTGGAAATCATCCGTAATATGCGTTACCGTGATGATGACAGCGGATATTTCTGGATTGATGATATGGATTACAACTTGATTATGCACCCTATTTTACCAGATCAAGAAGGCAATAACCGTTTCAATTTGGAAGATAAGAATGGTATTATGATTATTCAATCCGTTGTTACATCATGTAGTTCTTCTGAAAAGGGCGGATTTAACGAATTTTATTTTACCAAAGCTGATGGTGTTACAGTTGCTCCTAAGATTGCATATTCTGGTTTATTCGAGCCTTGGAATTGGGCAATCTCTACTGGTAACTATGTTGATGATATGGATGCAGAGATGAAAGATGTACGCTCTGACATCAACAATGACTTTAAGAAAATGTGTGCAATTATGATTGCTTGCGGTGTTGTAATGATTATTATTACCGCTATTGTATCCATTGTAACTGGAACTATTATTGTAAAACCTTTAAAACGTATGCAAGAATTTGCAAATTATCTTTCAAGGGGTGACTTAACCAAATATATTGATGTAAAACAGATGGATGAAATTGGTTTAACAGCCACAAATCTTAATTCTGCCAGAGAAAATATTAATAAACTTGTAAAAGATATCACATCAGCCTCTGATAACATTTCAGGCGCTTTGAATGAATTTGATCAGTCCTTCTCAAAAATGAATCATTCGATTGAAGAAGTAAGTTTAGCGGTTAATGATATTTCAAAGAATGTTAACTCACAAGCTTCATCTACAAGCGAAGCTTCTAATGACATTAAATTCTTAGCACATGGTATTGAAAACACTTCCAAAGAAGCAACTTCCCTTGGTACAAGTTCTAAGACAATGAGAGAGTTAAGTGAACAATGTTCCGATAAGTTAAAAGATTTAGTTGTTGCTAATACCAAAACACAGCAAGATGTCGATAGTATGTTCCATCAGGCAAAAGCAACTAATGTGGCAGCTGAAAATATTAGAAAAGCAGCCGAGTTAATTAATGCTATTTCCGCTCAGACTGATTTGTTATCGCTCAATGCTTCTATTGAAGCTGCAAGAGCTGGTGAAAGCGGTAAAGGATTTGCTGTTGTTGCTAACGAAATCGGCAGCTTGGCAAAACAGTCTGCTCAAGCAGTTGAAGAAATATCCAACATCATCGAAAACTTGATGGATAATTCCGAAAAATCATTATCCATTATGGAAACGATTAATAGCACCATTGACAATCAGGTAAAATCATTAAATGATACACAGAGTATCTTTAGTTCCCTTTATAGCGATTTAAACCTGTATATGAATTCTATTACAACGATTGAATCCATGACCAACAAAATGGATAATGACCGTCAAGGTGTTACTAGCGTACTAGATACCTTAAATGAACTTGCACAGAGCAATGCTGCTTCTACCGAAGAAACATTAGCTATGACTGAGGAACTATCTGGCGTTGTAAACAGTTCAACCGAGACGGTTTCCCTTCTAAAACAAGACATTGACGACTTAATGGAACGTGTAAAACGATTTACCGTAGAATAATAATCTTTTACATAGTTCTTTTTAAAAGGAGAACCCTATGAGCAAACAAAATTTAACGTTACTAACAGATTTTTATGAATTAACAATGATGCAAGGTTACTTCAAGAATAACACAAACGATACCGTTATCTTTGATGCCTTCTATAGAACAAATCCATCAGGAAGTGGTTATGCAATCGCAGCAGGATTGCAACAAGTAATCGAATATATTAAGGATTTACATTTTACAGAAGACGATATCACATATCTACGTTCCATGGATATGTTTGCTGAAGACTTCTTAGAGTATTTAGCAAATTTCAAATTTACTGGTAGTATCTATGCTATGAAAGAAGGAACTGTTGTATTCCCAATGGAGCCACTTGTGAAAGTAATTGCCCCTATTATGGAAGCACAACTTATTGAAACTGCATTACTTAATATTATTAATCACCAAAGTCTTATTGCTACGAAAGCATCTCGTGTTGCATTTGCTGCTGGTGGAGAAGGCATTATGGAATTTGGTCTTCGTCGTGCACAAGGACCAGATGCAGGTATATTAGGTGCTCGTGCTGCAATCATTGGTGGTTGTATCGGCACAAGTAACGTGTTGTGTGCAAAGGAATTTGACGTTCCTGCTCTTGGAACACATGCACACAGTTGGATTATGAGTTTCGAAGATGAACTTACTGCCTTCCGTAAATATGCAGAACTATATCCAACCAATGCAACTCTTTTAGTTGATACGTATGATACCCTTCGTAGTGGTGTACCAAATGCAATCAAAGTATTTGATGAACTAAAAAGTCAAGGAAAGATGCCTACCAATTATGGTATTCGTCTTGATAGTGGTGACCTTGCTTACCTATCGAAAAAGGCACGTAAGATGTTAGACCATGCCGGATACCAAGATGCTGTTATTTGCGCCTCAAGTGACCTTGACGAGTACCTTATTGACTCACTCAAAACACAAGGTGCTGCTATTACCTCATGGGGTGTAGGTACGAATCTAATTACAAGTAAAGACTGCCCCGCTTTTGGTGGTGTGTATAAGTTAGCAGCAATCGAAAAAGACGGTGTATTTATTCCTAAAATCAAATTGTCTGAAAATGAGTGGAAAATCACAAACCCAGGTAATAAAACAGTATTCCGTGTATACGAAAAGGAAAATGGCAAAATAAAAGCTGATTTAATCGCTTTAGCAGACGAAACTCTTTCCGAAGATAAACCGCTTTTACTTTTTGATCCTATTTCTACTTGGAAGAAAACATACCTAGACGCTGGTGAATATACATTACGTGAACTTTTAGTACCAGTATTCCTTGATGGTGAATGTGTCTACGAATCGCCAAAAGTTATGAACATTCGTGCCTACTGTCAAGAAGAGTTATCCACACTTTGGGATGAAACAAGACGTCTAGTAAACCCTCACAAAGTATATATTGATTTATCCAATGAATTATGGAAGTTAAAACATCAATTGTTAGACAATTATAATATTCATTCACATAGCCAAAAATAAAGCTTTTTTTCAAAAATGGGGTTTACCTTTCGAGTAAACTCCATTTTTTCTTATTATTTTATTAATATTTTCAATAAATCTAGCATTTTCATCTCATTATGCTATAATGAGATTGTTGTACTTAATAGAGAATAAATTCGACATATTATTATGATTTATTCTCCCTGTCCCATGTCGACTTTACCGTCGACCACAAGAAAGGCTGATACTATGAATAAGAATAAACTTGTTATAGTCGGAATTGGTCTTCTTCTCTCCATTATTGTATATTCATCCTTTACATCTATGTCTAAATCAAATAATTCTTCCAATGATTATGAATATTACTATAACGAAGAAGAGAATACAAGCAGCACAGAAGAGACAGAAATTACAGAGTCTGCTCCTGCACTTGCACATAATACCAATCCTACTAATACAATTCCTATAGTTACAAATGAAAATATACCTATAAACACAGACCCAGAAAGCATCACTGTATTTGTAAACAAAGAATATAATTTGCCAGAGGACTATATCCCCTCTGATTTAATAGAACCTAATATTTTATTTAGTTTTACTTACTCAGATGAGAAACGTCTATTAAGAAAAGAAGCTGCCTATGCCCTTGAAAACCTATTTAACGCAGCATCTGCTGACGGTTATACACTATCTGGTGTCTCTGCATATCGTTCCTATGCAAGACAAAATTCTATCTATAATAGAAACTTAAGAACAAAAGGCGAGGATTATACAAACCGTTACTCTGCTAAACCAGGATATAGTGAGCATCAAACAGGTCTATCCATTGATGTATCCGCTGTTTCCATAGGAAATCGCCTTAGCGAATCTTTTGCTGATACCAAGGAAGGTAAATGGCTTGCCGAACATGCTCATGAATATGGATACATTATTCGTTACCCGCAAGAGAAATCAGATATTACAGGCTATGCCTATGAGCCTTGGCACATTCGTTACCTTGGCGTAGAACTAGCTACATACCTATATGAGAACAATTTAACCTTAGAAGAGTATTATAAGTATACTCCTCCTGTGAAAGATGATGATTCCACAGATAATTATGATAATGCCATTGATGTTGATGAGCCAGATGATGATCTTATCGACGAAATTACTAAGCCAGATACCTCTACTCCTAACACGAAAACTGGCACAAAGACAGAATCCGAGACCAAAAATGATTCTTCTGACAAAGAGGATACTCAAATAAAATCCGATGATACCTCAAAGAATAATGACAAAAAGGACTCAGATAAGAAAGATACAAAAAAAGATACCGATAAGGATTCAAATAAGGACAAAAAATCAGATTCCAAATCTGACACTTCAAACAAAACAGACACGAATACTACCCCTTCTGATACAAAGAAGACAGATTCGAATTCTACTGACAATAACTCTGATTCCAATACTGCAGATACAACACCAGACCCTTCAAAACAAGAAGACGATGGCAAGTCTTCTGATTCAACGTCTTCGAATACAGAGCAACCATCTACACCAGAAGATACTACGAATCCTTCGGATACGGGTACAGGTACTGCAACTGATAACACATCGGATAATACTGACGCAGGTACTGAAAACTAGTTTTTTATGGTTAATATTACATCTTTATGATATAATAAGAGTATTGCGAATATTTCTTTATAAGAATATTGGCAATACTCTTATTATTTTTTTACGAAAGGTACAGGTGTAACAATGAAAACACTATTTGTTGGTTTATTTCTATTAATCTTTTTCATAATTAGCATCCCGTTATTATTCATTGAATTCCTAATCGGGAAGTTTGATAAACAACTAAAAGTGCGTAGTTCACAAAAGATTGTAGTTACTGCATTTAAGATGATGTTAGCTGGATGTGGTGTCAAGAAAACGATACTTGGCTTAGAGAACATTCCAAAAGATCAAGCTGTTTTATATGTTGCGAATCATAGAAGTTATTTTGATATCTTAGTTGGTTATACTTCTGTTCCAACGCTTACTGGCTTTGTTGCAAAGAAGGAGATGCGTAAGCTTCCATTTATCAGTAGTTGGATGAAAAATCTACACTGTCTCTTTCTTGATCGTGATAATATTCGTGAAGGTATGAAAACAATCCTTGAAGGTATTGATTTAGTTAAACATGGTCATTCTATATTTATCGCTCCAGAAGGCACAAGAAATCAAGGAACAGAGATGCTTCCTTTCAAAGAAGGTAGCTTCAAGATTGCTGAAAAATCAGGTTGTCCAATTATACCAGTTTCCATGAATAATACAGATGGAATATTTGAACAACATTTACCTTGGGTTCGAAAAGGTCATGTTATCGTTGAATTCGGAGAACCAATTTATCTTAAAGAACTTTCTGCTGAGGATAGAAAACACCTTGCTCCTTATGTACAAGGTATTATCAAAGATACACTTGAGAAAAACAAGTCTCTTGTTTAGCCACTTCAGAATCGAAGAAAATTCCATTCGAATTCCCGAAACACTATTTTCATTTGTAATAAATGATGTTATAATTAGTTCGTATGACTAGTCCTCATATATGTAGCTTTTTGCAAAACAATATAGAACAAAAAAGAAGGAGGTACATAAAATGCCAACATGGAGTATTGTATTGCTAATCGTACTTGCTGTTATGATTATTGCGTTAGTCGCACTTTATATATTCGGTAGCAAGATGCAAAAAAAATCAGAGGTTTCTCAAGCACAGATGAAGGAAGGTGCTCAGACAGTCTCTTTATTAGTAATAGACAAGAAACGTATGAAACTAAAGGAAGCTGGACTTCCTCAAATGGTAATTGATCAGACACCTAGATATCTTAGAGGTTCGAAAGTACCAGTTGTTAAAGCTAAAATCGGTCCTAAGATTATGACTCTAATCTGTGATGAGAAGATTTTTGACAATATACCAGTCAAAAAAGAAGTAAAAGCCGTTATGAATGGTATCTACATCATGGAAGTAAGAGGTATTCGTGCTAATCTTGAAGTGAAACCTGAAAAAGTTGGTTTCTTCAAAAAGATTAAAAACAAAGTTAGCAAAAAAGGTTAATTAAAATCCCTAGTTTTTGATTTTAAATCAAACGCTAGGGATTTTTTATTACCTATTTTCTTTTATCTTAGATTTCTTCGTTGCTGCTTTAACCGTAATGCTGCACTCAGATACATGTGAGTAATTTACTTCTAATCCATACTCTATGTTTAACTCTATTACATCTTCTGATTCGTTGCATACAATCTTCGTTGTATCTATGCCAATTAGCAAATTGCCAAACGGTGTGTTATAATACGTCAGATTCTTCTTACCAACTTCAAATACCATATGTACATTACTGGCACCTGTTTTTAAAATCTCAACCATATCACTACTAATCTTAATTCTGTTCTTACAAACTGCCTTCATATCCTCTAAGATTTCTTCATAAAGAATATAGTGCTTTTCATTTTTACAGAAATATTGACCTGCTGTTATAACTTCTATCGGCTCCTCACTATCAACTTCAAATTGAAGACCCGCTATCGTTACCAAAACATCTTTTGTCATACTTACTCCTCTTAATAACAATACTAATATTGTTCTATATTAATATCCTTTGTCTCTTCCACAATACATGGTAATATTGTGTTTGCAAAAACTTTAAATTTCTCAGCTCCATCACTCACAAAGAACTTGTGATTTGTTACCGCTTCTATTCTGTCACTTTGAATATTATATTTTTCCAACATTCGTTTTAATGATTTCGCTGTTTCAAATGCTGGATTAACAAGAACAACCTCATCACCAGCTACTTTTTGTAATGTATCGCGAATCAGCGGATAATGTGTACAGCCAAGCACTAATGTATCTATATTATACTCTTTTAAAGGTTGTAGATATCTACTTGCAATTTCTATTGTAACGCTGTCGTCTAGCAATCCTTCTTCTACTAATGGTACAATTAGAGGACAAGCCTTACCATATACCTGCACTTCTGGATTTCTCTGACTCAAGAATTCTTCATAGATTCCACTTTGTATCGTCGCTTCTGTTGCAATAATACCAATTCTTCCGTTCTTCGTTGAAGCTACTGCCGCTTTCGCTCCTGGTTTTACTACACCAATTACAGGAATATCACTTTCCTCTTTTACTGTATCAAAAGCTAATGCACATGCTGTATTACATGCAATAACAATGGCTTTCACCTCTTTTGTCTGTAAAAACTTCGTAATCTGTCTCGCATACGTTATAACCGTTTCTTTTGATTTACTACCATAAGGAACACGAGCTGTATCGCCAAAATAAACGATTCTCTCATTGGGCAATTGTTTCATTATCTCACGTGCTACAGTCAATCCACCAACACCAGAATCAAAGACGCCTATTGGAGCATTCTTATCCATGATTGTTCCTCCTATTCTCCTTTTCTTGAATAAGCAGATTGAATGATTTTTTCAATTAACGTTTTCTTGCTAATACCCTTTGCTTCCCATAGCATTGGATACATACTAATTCCAGTGAATCCTGGTAATGTATTAATTTCATTGAAGACAACATCGTTTGTTCCATTCTCAACAAAGAAATCAACTCTGGATAATCCATATCCATCAACTGCCTTAAATATGTTAACCGCTGATTTACGAATCTTATCTTCTACTTCTTTTGGAAGATCTGGTGAAAGAACAGTCTTTGATTCTGCATTATGATACTTTGCTTCATAATCATAGAAATCTGCTGCTGCAAGAATTTCACCTACACCTGAAGCTTTTGGTTCATTTCCTCCAAGAATTGCACATTCAATCTCTCTTCCAACAATCGTCTCTTCTACCAATACTTTTCTATCATGCTTCATCGCTTCTTGTAGACCTACTACCAATTCTTCCCGGTTATGCGCTTTCGACACCCCTTGTGAAGAGCCCGCATTAGAAGGCTTTACGAATACTGGATAGTCAAGAGATTCCTCAACTCTTTTTGTTACTTCATCAATATTTTTCATGTCACTCTTTAATACAGCAACATATTTTGCTTGGCGAATATCCAATGTATCAACTACTATTTTTGTGTATAATTTATCCATAGAGATACTAGACGATAGTACTCCACAACCTACATATGGGATTCCAGACAGTTCAAACAAACCTTGAATTGTACCATCTTCTCCATTAAGTCCGTGTAATACCGGAAATATTACATCAACTGCAACTTTCTCTACTTTATTATCTTTGATAATTAAAATCCCTTTATGTGAAGAATCTGGTGATAAAATTGCACTTTCTTTGCTGTTATACCACTCACCAGATGTTATCTGCTTAGCAGAATCTACTTTTAACCACTTTCCTTCTTTTGTTATTCCTATTAATACAAGATTGTAGGCATCTGTATCAATATTTTCAATAACTGTTACTACTGATACACAAGATACTTCATGCTCTGAAGATTTTCCGCCAAAAATTATTGCTATGCTTTTCTTACTCATATGCCTGACCCCTTCTTCTTCTTAATTCTTTCAATCTCCGATACGAAACATATCTTCAATTATCTCTACTATTTTAAAACGATATGAAATCTTCGTAGACCCATCTGTAAATAAAGATTCATATTCTCTTGTTGTCAGCAAATCTTCTAATTGCTTCTTAGAATCATCTGGAACAATAGAATACGTCTGATCTACAAAACATAATGGCGGATACATCACACACCACCAATTCTTTCCCTCTGCTGTTCCAATATCAATTCGCAGCGCTTCATACATTCCTGCAGGGAACGTTAAATCTTTATATACTTTCGTTGGAAACATACAATTTGTGAGATATACATTCACACCATAATTATATCCTTCCGCTTTTATGACATCAAGTGCCACTCTATGTATATTATCTAAATTCTCTTGTACCAGTTCTTCTGCTTCTTCTCTATTCTTTGCACTTGCTAATACAGCCCCAAATCTCTCTACAACGGCATCCTTTACCTTAAGTTTTAGTGCTTGATCCGATTTATCATCACTATTTGCTAATACATGCAAACGAATTATCTTTTCCGAAATTCCTTTTGTAATCTCACTTGCACTTGTCGCATGTATTGAGAAATCAATTATAAGAAATGCTACATAGCACAAAAGAATTCGTATCATATATTTTTTAACCACTGCTTTCTGTTTTTGTTGTTTCTTGTTCATAATACTCCTCCTATGATTTTCATATTCAGAGTATTACCTTTTTTAAAAACATTATACGCAGTTTACCAATTTTTACCTATCTTTATTCCACAGAAGAATTAATGTTTTTGCTTATTGTCATTGCTTGGTTATAGATATGTTTTTTAATATCATCCTTAGCAGATTCTACATTTGATTCTATTATATTCTTCGCAATGGATTCATGTTCTTCCACAAGTTTATCATATACTTCTTTGTCTTTTAAGTATTCCACGCGGTAACGATACATCTGTTCACGTAGATTGTTTAATATTTGCATTAATCTTGCATTTCCTGTTGCTTCAAAGATTACCATATGGAATTTTTCATCCATCTCTGCCATCTCTGTTAGATTCTTTCCACGAATCGCTTCTTTGAACGTCACTAACGTAGACTCTAATTCTTCAATTTGTTCTTTTGATATCTTCTTGCAAGCTAACTCTACTGCAAGCTCTTCAAGCGCACAACGTACTTCAAGTACATCGTTTAGATCTTTTTCTGTAATTCTTGCAACTTCAGCACCTTTTCTAGGTACCATAATTACAAGTCCCTCTAATTCAAGCTTACGGATTGCTTCACGAATCGGTGTTCTACTAACGCCCAGACGCTCTGCAAGTTGAATCTCCATTAATCTTTCCCCTGGTTCTAACTCGCCCTTTAATATTGCCTGTCTTAATGTATTGAATACCACATCTCTAAGTGGTAGGTATTCATTCATCGTAACTTTCAAATCGTTCACTTGGATTTACCCCCTTTTTCTATTAAATATGTCCGTCAAATAAATCTGCTTCGCTTTTCCCTCTATCTTTAATTGATAAAAAGCTTTTCTTGCTAAATTTAAATCCTCGAAAATGCCAAAAACTGTTGGCCCGCTTCCACTCATAAGTGCATTCATCGCACCAAATTGAATCATTGTTTCTTTTATTTCCTGTATTACTGGATATTTCTCTATTGTCACGCTTTCTAGTACGTTATTTAATCGTTCTGTAACCCCATGTAAATCCTTCGAATCAATAGCCTTTATAATTCCATCAATGTCTGGATGTTTTGTTTGCTCATCAAGTTTTAGATTTTCATACACATATTTTGTTGATACATTAATAGGTGGCTTCGCTATTAAAACATATGCATTTGGCATAGGTGCTAATGGGGTAAGCACCTCTCCAATTCCTTCTGATAATGCCGTTCCTCCAAGAATGCAGTACGGAATATCTGCTCCAAGCTTTACTGCTCGCTCCATCAAATCATTCTTTGATAGTTTAAGATGAAACAATCGGTTCATTCCAATAAGGGTTGCTGCTGCATCTGAACTTCCCCCTGCTAAACCTGCTGCCACAGGGATATGCTTTTGTAACTCTACATGCACACCTTGCTTAATATGAAATTCCTCTTTAAGCAATTGAATTGCTCGATACACCAAATTATTTTCATTCGTCGGCAAATACGTAAGATTCGTTTTAAGTATAATTTTATCTTCATTTATCCTCTTCATAGTGAGCTTATCATATAGGCGAATGTTTTGCATAATCATACGCACTTCATGATAGCCATCCTCTCGTTTCCCAAGGACATCTAACCCTAAATTTATCTTCGCGTAAGCCTTTAACATTATCGTATTCATATCTCTCCTAAGCGTCTCTTTCGCATTTTCAAACATATTGTTTTGCGACACTACCAATCCATTTCTTACACTTGTATCTTGTATACATAATATTATACACATCAGATAATAAAATTGCAAGTATCATCAAATACCCTTTATATAATAGTAAAATATGCCGATATAGTTAATAGATAACTAATTGTATTAATTTCAAAATCAAGGAGGAACTGTCATGAGTGTAAATGGAATTACAACATCATCACAAACATACGCTGCTACATCAACTTCTACTGCTTCTACAGAAAGCAAGAAAGATAGCAGCGCAAAAACAAGCAAATCAACTGACTCTGCTGCCGTATACGAGAAATCATCAAGTACAAAAAAAACAACGTATACTCCTAACACCGAAATGGTTGCTAAGATGAAAGCAGATGCGGAAAACCGCACATCACAACTTCGTTCTCTTGTAGAAAAGTTACTATTAAAACAAGGTAGTACTTATTCAATCGCCAACGAAGAGGACATGTACAAACTATTACGTGAAGGTAAAGTCGAAGTAGATGCTCAAACTGCTGCACAAGCGAAAAAAGATATTGCAGAAGATGGATACTGGGGAGTTGAACAAACTTCTGACAGAATCGTTTCTTTTGCACAAGCATTATCTGGTGGAGATCCTGACAAAGCAGACGAAATGATGAATGCCTTTATGAAAGGGTTTAAACAAGCTACAAAGGCATGGGGAGACAAACTTCCTGATATCTGCCAACGTACTTATGATGCTACAATCGAGAAATTTAATAAGTGGAAAAACGGAACTACTGAATAGTTTTCTGTAACATCTCAGAATTCGTCAGACATTCTAAATTAAGAACATACAAAGGCTTTTAGATATCGGTTTTAACCACCGTATCTAAAAGCCTTTGTTATCTCTTCTTATAGAATAGCGTCTACAGCCTTTACAATCAAAACCTTTTCTCCTACTCTAATGCTCTCTTGCTCTAATTGATTGATTTCCTTAATTGTATCAACTGTTGTATAATACTTCTTCGCAATTGACCACAGCGAATCATTTGGTTTTACAGTGTATCCTACAATACTTGGCATCTCCTGTAACTTTGCAAAATCAATATCCTGTTCTGCAACTTCCGTGATAATAGGCTCTGCAATACGATCGAATACAATTGTAGCTAGATTAACACCTGTCTTAACTTCAATCTCATCACTATCAAGAAGAATCACACTAATCGATTCCAGATTTGGCTTAACATCAAAGGAACTGTTTTCATTAATCTGCTTCACTTCTATTGTTTGCGTAAATGGAATCATACCTTTTATCGAACTCAATGGTCTACGGTCTTCATCTGTGATATACATCACCTGAACTTCAATTACACCATCTACTTCAATTCCTCCATCTACAATCTGCATTTCATCAACTTTTACACTACCATATGCATTGCATATCTGCATAATGCCTGGCTGCGTATCCGATTTCTTGATACGATCCGTAATTCTGGCTTTGCTGTTATTCTTAACAAGTAAATTCTCATAGAACGCTTCTTTATAAGTCGGTATTACATCTTTTGCTGTAGAATAAACGTCACATAATATCTCAAGTTCATCTTCCTCATAAGCCTTAATATCCATATTAAGAACAACTTCTACATCTACAACTCTTTCCTCTCCATCGGTATCTGGCTTCACTTCAATGTCCTTGCTATTAATTGTAATATCAATATCTGGTATCATCTCTTCCAAGCAACCATTGCAATCAACTGTCCCGTTGTACGGAACTTCTGTTTCTATGTACTGAATTGGGTGTTCTTCGTCCTCAGAAGCATATAGAACGAATAGCATCAGCTCTCCCTTCAAACTAATCTTCTCATCCTGCATACGGATATCTGTATTCCTTAAATCCACTTCACTATATAGGATTTCGAATATATTTGGCTTATTCGATGGAATTGATACCTCATCCTTGATACGAAATGTATCCTTTTTATTTACTGCAAGTTGTGTTATATTCATCTGCTTTGTCTTACTCTGCAGATTATCGTCACCTTCTACTGCAACTGCTGTTTCCTCATCGTACACATCTTCCGCTGCAAATGAAAAAGAAGCGATTGCTTTAACACTTACCTTTCTCGAATTAATAAGGCCTGTATTTAAATCTTCTAATTCCCATTTCACAATAATATTATCTTCTGCGCAAGCGTCATCCATGTTGATGCTTTCCTCAAATGGAATCTCTCCAGAAAGATGGTGAACAGGTCTTGTATCTTCTTCACTAATATAGAGAACATTAAACTGCAAAGCACCTTTAACCGCTAATTTGCCGTTCATGGGCTTAATCTCATAAATTATTATATTTCCCTGCTCTTTAATCATACTCGAAATATCTGGCTTTACATCTGGAACGTTAAAATCATCGTCCAATGTTAATTGTACACTACTTTTACATTTTAATTTATTCATATGGATATTCTTTTTTAGTAGCTCCACAAATAATCCCTCCTTGCCTTCTATCACTAACATATGTTATCAACATTTATAATATAACCTCTTCGCTTATGTATTTTTATAACTATTATTGTAACTTGAAGGACGTAATCCTGAATAGTTATCTACTATTTAAACACAACCCGCTTACCCAGCTCTTCCAACTTAACGACTATATAGGGATACGTTACAACTTCTGAGACGGATTCCGCTTTCTCTGGGCCAATCAAATCTGTATCAAAGTAGATTGCATTACTTGTCAAGAACACTTCATTTACTGCAATACTGTATCCTCCTGTTGGCTTTGCTCCATATCCAACAATTATGTAGAAATATTCGCCACTCTTGAATGTCATCTTAAATGCATCTGTTTTTTTCTCATTAATCATAGTCATTAGTTCTTCTGGCACATAGGCATCTTCAACAACTGTAAATTCTAGGTCTTTAATCTTCTTAATGTCTGCTTTCTCCGATTTACAACCTGCTAACATAATTGTAATTAGACACATTGCTACTATCCCTAATCGTTTCATTAACACACCTCTACACTGCTTTCCTTTCAACCATGTCCTCATAGATTATCTCCTAGATTTGGCGCTGTTACCCCCGGATTTTCTGTGACTTTCACTCACAGAAAACACATTGCGTTACTACCTTCTGAATAATTACACTTATTATATATTATGTTTGCTTCGCAAAAAACATACCAAAAAAACTCCTTGACTTGTCCCGTCAAAGAGTTTTTTGATGTTATCTATTTTATTATCTTGATTACATACGATCAATCATAGCTAATACTTCTTTACCAAGTGCTGCTGATTTTGCATTTGCATCTTCTAATGAAGTTCCTACGATTCCATAGTAGAATTTAACTTTTGGCTCTGTTCCCGATGGTCTTACACAAAGCCAAGCATTATCACTCAAATCATAATACAATACGTTAGAAGAAGGAAGTCCAGTTGGTTTTACTTCTCCTGTTGCTAAATCTTTGATTGTATCTAATTTGTAGTCTCTTGCTGATAATACTTTATAGTCACCAACTTGTGTAGGTGGATTTGTTCTTAATGTATTAAGGATTTGTTGAATCTTCTCTAATCCTTCAATACCCTTCATAGTTACAGATTGTACATCATCTTTGTAGTAACCATAACGGTCATATAGTTCAACTAATGCATCCCAAAGGGTCATGTTCTTTGTCTTATAGTAAGCTGCTGCTTCACAAAGTGCCATTGTTGCCACAATTGCATCCTTATCTCTAGCATGAGTACCGATTAGACAACCATAACTTTCTTCAAAACCGAATAGGTATGTCCCATTGTTATTATTTTCAAATCCAAGAATTTGTTGACCAATGAATTTAAAACCAGTTAATACTTCAATTAATTTTACATCATAGTGCTTTGCAATTGCATCTGCCATATTAGAAGTTACAATTGTCTTAATTAATGCACCATCTGCTGGAAGAGAACCATCTCTCTCTTTTCTTTGACTGATTTCATAATCAGCAAGTAAACAGCCTGACATATTACCTGTCATTGGAATATATTCGCCTGATTTTGTATCTTTTACGTATACTCCCAAACGGTCAGCATCTGGATCAGTTGCAAGTACAAGGTCTGCATCTTTTTCTTTTGCAAGCTTTAATGCTAACGTAAATGCTTCTTCTGCTTCCGGATTTGGATAACTTACTGTAGGGAATTCACCATCTGGTAATTCTTGTTCTGGTACAACATATACGTTATCAAAACCAATTTCTTTTAATACACGTCTCGCTGGAATATTTCCTGTTCCATGTAAAGGTGTGTATACGATTTTAATTTGGTCAGCTACTTGCTTAATGCAATCTTCATGAATTACTTGTGTCTTTAATTCAGCGATATAGGCATCGTCAATTTCAGCTCCGATTACTTCATATAATCCAGCTTCCATTGCTGCTTCTTTCTCCATAGTCTTAACTGTACTATAGTCTACTACCGCTTTTACTTCATCCATAATACCATTGTCATGTGGAGGTGTGATTTGTGCGCCATCTTGCCAGTATACTTTATAACCATTATATTCTGGTGGATTATGGCTTGCTGTAATGTTAATACCAGCGATACAGCTTAATTTTCTAACAGCAAATGATAATTCTGGAGTAGGTCTTAATGATTCAAATACATACGCTTTAATTCCGTTTGCACATAAACATAATGCTGCTTCATCTGCAAACTCTGGTGACATACGTCTTGAATCATACGCAATTGCAACTCCCATATTAGCAAATCCAGCTTTAATAATATAGTTTGCTAAACCTTGTGTTGCTTTACGAACTGTATACATATTCATTCTGTTTGTACCAGCACCGATAACTCCACGTAAACCAGCAGTACCAAATTCTAAGTCTGTATAGAATCTTTCCTTAATCTCTTTCTCATCCTCTTTAATTGCAAGTAACTCTTCTTTTGTTGTTTCATCAAAGTAAGGGTTGCTTAACCATTCTTCATATAACTTTTTGTAGTCCATATCCATCCTCCTATAAATTCATAAAACTATTAACAGTATAGTAACAAGAAATTCTTATCATTGCAAGAATCATTATTTTAGTCGTTATCGACATTATACACGTTTTTTCGAAAAATTTTCGAATCATCATGATTATATCACGTTTTTTATCGCTTTTCCATACACAAATTTCGATTTTTTTAATAAGATGGTATCATTTTTTTACTCTACTAAAACTTTCTATTTTTTATTAAAATATTTATTTTGCTGTTAACACTGGAAAATTCAAATAAACATCTTCGCCATCGTCTGCAATTATTACAGGATAACTTACTGTTTCATAACCATCTGCTGCTAAAGAAATCGTATAGCTTCCTACTTGTTTTGTAAAATTAACTGGTGCTGTACCCATAAGTTCGCCATCCCAGTACACAGCAACACCGATTGGAGTCTGTACGTAAATCTTGTGTTCCGAATCCACCGAATTATTGCTTGTATCTGCGTTCTTGACTTCCTCTTCCAGACTCTCATCATCACTTGTGGTAGAAGAATCACCCGAAGTATCGTTTGAACTATCGTTTGAATTAGTATTCGCGTTTGATGTATCCGTTGAAGTTGAATCATCTTCTGTCTTTACTGGCTCTACTAATGTTATAAAGAACTGCATACTTGACTCATCAACGGTAATTGTCCCTGTATATTCTTCATATCCACTTAATGTAACTGTAACTGCATGGTCACCATATTTCAACTCAATTGGTTTTGAATAGTCAATCTCTTTTCCATCGACAGTTAAGTCAGCACCATCTGGGATTACTGTAAATTCTACTTTTCCCACTTGTGGAGCTTCTTTTCTAAACTCACCCATATCAACAAGGATTTCTTGATTTCTTAATACTCGAACTAACTTACTTCCTACTAGTCCCTTATTTTCCATCGTAAGCTTATAGTCACCTTCCCTGACAACTACAAGCATATCCTCTGATATGGCTATCATATTCTCATTACCAATCTCAAGATTTCCACCTACAAAATCACTGTAATTTGAAAATCGAATGTAACCATGCCCTTTTGTCACGATAACCGAATATACTTTACTTCCAATTCCTTTTAATGTTAACTCGTCTTTTTCGCTCATATCAATTAAGTTAATCAACTGATTTTCACTTGCTATAATAAGATCTCCTGTAAATTGATAATTCCTTGAGGAAATGCTCATCATTTTCTTTTCATTATTAATAACTAAGTTACTTACTTTTTTGTATTCCCATGCATCTTGTGATATACGAATTCCTACTATATTATTATCAAGCATATAATATACATCTACAATTTCGCCCACATCTAATTGTGGCATCGTAATTACTTGATTATAGTTATCCCTAACATCTGTTGCACCATCATAATATAATATAATCTCATTATTTCCATCTATATTATATAATGTAATACTCTTTTTCTTCATATCAATTGCCTTCACTACGGCAACGATCTTTCGATCATACGTAACCTGCTCTTTCTCTGCTAAACCCGCTGCTCCAACTGTACCTGCCGACTTCTTGTTTCCTTTATTCGAATCAGCTTCACCAGTAATCACAGAAATTATTAATGCCATCATAGCTACCAAGATAACAAAGGGTATATACTTTCTATATCTATCATAACTATTATTATCTTGTCTATTGTGTTTCATGGCATATACCTCCAACTTTCTTCAAACGATATTATCTGTTATTTTGCTCTACTAACGGTTTAAACTGTTCCAAGATATTCTCTATATTCTCATAGATAATTCCCTTGTTTGTAATCTGCTCTTGTAATGCTTCTACATTATTAAATACATTATCACAGCATCCATTGGATTTATCCAATTCAAGCTTTAATGAATTCGCTTTATTCGCAGTATCCTGAATTGCTTCTGAATATTCTTGTGATTTTCTCTCAATCTTCTCAGCAACTTTCGTAAAACTTTCTAATACGACACCTGTTTTTTCAACTTGCTCACTGTTTTGACTCGCAGAATCCAGAACTGCTTTAAAGCTATTACTTAGATTATCGGATTGTTTCTGCGCTGTCCCTAGTGTTCCGTTAATATTATCAACTAATCCCTTCGTTCCTTCTGCTAATTTTGTTATCTGTTCTGCAACAACAGCAAATCCTCTTCCTGCTTCGCCTGCTCTTGCTGCTTCAATCGATGCATTTAAAGCCAAAAGATTTGTTTGTGATGCGATATCGATAATTCCTACCGTATATTCTTTAATCTCATCAAATGCTGTTTTAAAATTATTAATAACATCTTGCATCGTATCAAAATTCTTCTTCATCTGCTCAGAAACTTGATTAAGATTTGTTATCTCTTCTCGTCCTTCTTTTACAGTATCCTTCATATAGATAGTAGATTTCTTAAAATCATCTTCTATCTTTGTAATTTCCGCTAATTGCTCTTCGAAGAGTTCCATGTTTTCCATAATGTGCTCTGTTTGCTTTTTCATTGTTGCCGCTGCATTATGAATCAATTTCGTTTCCTTTACTGTCATAGATTCTTCTTCTAACAAATTGTTTGTTTGTAATTCTAAAAAATCTACCGACTTTTTAATAATATCATATGTATCGTCTTGTCGAACATTTCTAGTCTCTTGTGCAGTCACTAACTCCACATTCTTTTTTCTTCCGAACATAAAATCCTCCTACTTCTAGTTGGTAAATACTGCACATACCATTGTTTGATTAACGTGTTGGTTTATAAACTGTTCTCCATCACCTACAATTCCAAAGTGAGGTGCTACATCTGCTAAGATTCCTGCATACTCCTTTGTAAATGCGGTCTGCTCAAAATACAGATATCGCAGAATACAGTTAACTGATACAATTGCTTCTATCTTTCTACCTTTATTTCTCTGTTCTCTAATTGTTTCTAACACATGCGCTTTAACATTCTCATCAATATCCATTATTTGTACGATATCATTCTTCTGTATAATCTTATATGTAGACAAACTTCCATCTGAGTTAACGTTCTTAATTGCACAGATATAATTTTCTTTTCCAACTGTTCTACATAAAGGATTTGTAAGTGCATGATCTGCAATTTGGTTTTCACGAATTCCTAATGCCTCTGCACAAACCTCAGATGCTTTTCTATTATTCAGTTCAATCACTTTTCTGTTCTTTTCATCAACTTTTGTTGCAGTATATTGTGTCTTTCTAGGGCTGAATATATTCTCCTTAATAACCGCAATCTTTCCATTTACATTCTTAATCACTGCAAATACTGCTGCATCTTCAACAACTTCACCATCACATACAACCACTTTATTCTTATTCTCTGGTGTATTTCCTGTTGTTCCTCCAACTAAAGGAATTTGTTGCTTCTCTAAAACTACATTCATTGTTGACACTAAACGTTCTTCATGGCCTGTACAATATTCAAGACAAATTGTATTATCCCTGCTAGGATTCACATTTCTCACTGCACGATCTAGTTCCATTATACTTGAAAGAGGACAAGTAGATAGATTTCTGATAAGCCCTGTCTCTACTTTTATTCCTTCACCAAAACCAATAAATCCAATGCCTTTTTGATATGACTCTTTATCTAGGAACCCGATCCCTGTAGTTCCAATGAATTTTACGTCTGAAAACTCTTTCTTTATCTCCGCTGTATATTCCTCAATTTGGTCATAGCTACACGCAAAAATCAAAAAATGTATATTTCTTAACTTCCCCTTTGCGTTTAATATGTCCTGTTTAATACTTCCACTGCGTTCTAGACACGTAGATACCTGCATATGTTCCTCCTCATTTTTACCATTGTAATTAAGTTTCAATCCCTGAAAAACATACCAGAAAAATCACTTCGTTGTTTTCCATAAGTCACATTATAACAAACTTTTTCCTTTTTTTAAAGTAATACTATTATACTACCAATAATATAATGTATACAGGTTACTAGATATCCTTTAAAATAAAATTTTCTTTTCTTTTTATTCATTTCGAATTATAATATTAAAATGAGGTCATAATATAAGTAAGAAAGGATGACGGTATCATGAAGAAATTTGGTAAATTTATAGCTGGAACACTTTCCGTAGTAGCTTTAGTAGGCGGTGTGATTTACTTCTTAAAAAACGTTGTTGACAAAGATTCTACAGATGACTTTGATGATTTTGATGACGAATTTGATGACATCGAAGATGACGATACTGACGAAGAGAGAGACGATAACTCTTCTTCCGATACAAGAGGTTATGTAACTTTGACTATGCCAGAGGCATCTGACTCTTCTGACACTTCTGTAGAAGTAGATAGTAATGAAGATGAAACTTCTGAGGATGAGACAGAAGAATAACAAAAAAGGAGAGGTACGCAAGAATCATCTTGTTTACCTCTCCTCTTTGTTTGTTGAAATTTTTGTTTGTCTAAATTATTGGAACATTCCCTATTCCAAACTAGAACTTATATTCAACTGACTTCAAAAACAACCCCTGCGGTGGGACTGTTATCCCTGCCAAGTCACGCTTTTTATTGTCTATTGCTATCTGTATAGAGTCTATCTTTCTTTCACCTGCTCCTACCTCAAGTAAAGTACCTACAATAATCCGAACCATATTATATAAGAAACCATCTCCATGCAAACGAATTCTTAGTAATGCCTGTTTCTCATCTCTTGATTCATCGGCAGAACCCAAAGAAAATGGTGTTTCCTCAATATCTATTGCATATAACGTTCGAACGGTATCGTCCTTCCCTCTATCTGTCGAGAATGAATAGAAATCATGTGTACCTACTAGATAGGAAGCCGCTTCTCTCATTTTCTCTATATCAAGTTTTTTCTCCACATGATATGCATATTTTCTTGTAAAAACATTTTCACGTTCTACATTATCAATATAGTACTCGTACACTTTACCTACTGCACTAAATCGGCTGTGAAAATCCTCAGGCACTTCTTCTATATTATAGATTACGATATCCTCAGGCATAGAATCCCCAAGTTTCTTTGTCAACTCATGTATAGAATCATTCGTGTGTGTATAGAAATTCGCTACTTGCGCAAAGGCATGGACCCCAGCATCTGTTCTGCCAGAGCCCATGATTTTTATATTTTCATTCAGAAGATTGGATAATACACCCTCAATCAATCCTTGTATGGACAAGTCCTTTTGGTTACCTCCTAGGCGTTGCCACCCAAGATATCTCGTTCCATCATAGGAAACATGAAATCGAATATTCCTTCTATGCATTAAACATTACCTTTTCGCTATTAAATGCTTTTACAATTCCTGCTGTTACGATAGCTCCCACTAGTACTGTACCACCGATTGCTAATAGAAACTGTGGCATAAGCAGTTCACCTGTTAAGATATTCTGGATACATAACGCATTCCCATATACTGGGATTGCAAACATTGTTGTGTCTGGTTTTGAGTTTCCACTAAGCATTGTAATCATACCAACTACAATTACAACAATATACATTGGTGTAACATATGTGTTCGCTTCCTTCATTGTCTTAGCAAATACCGATACGATTGACACTAGAGCAACGTATAAGAACACAAGTGATAACATAACTACAAGCAATTGTATGATTTGTAATGGAGATAACGAAATCGAAATTTCGCCTGCCATTTCACCCATCATTTGAGGTAGAGCAAACACCATACTTATTGCATAGATAACTGCAGATATTGACGATAAAATTGCTATAGATGTTATCTTACCAATTACAATATCAACTCTCTTCACTGGTGATACTAACATACTTGCAAGTGTTCCTCTTTCCTTTTCTCCTGTAATTGCATCTACTCCAACTGACATAACACCAGCGAACAGCATCATTACAATAAAGTAAGGCATCATCATACCAAGCGCTTTACCAGAAGCTTTTTGTGTATCCATCAAACGAGACTCTTCATAGTTTAAATCTATATTGAACACTGTAATATTATCTAAATTTCCAATACGGCTTGTAAGCAATGCTTGTCTCATTGGCTCAAGTACTGTTGCAACAAAGATATTACGTGCTGTTGCCGAATAATCTTCTGAAGGATTATAATACGTCTTCACTTCCGGAATTGCGCTTCCTTCTGTATAGTTTTGAATCGATTCTACAAACCCTTCTTCAAAATATACTAATAAATCTTTTTTTCCATCTACAATATCATCCTTAATTATATCAAGGGATTCTCCTGCTTTTAGATACGTGATGTCTCCTTGGAACCCTGCTGCTTCAATTACATTTTCAATTCCTTCTGGTGCATTCTGTATATAAACACTAGGAATATGTGCATCTACATCATTCTCCATAGTCTCCATAAGATTTCCCATTAAGAAACACATACCAACGACAAGTGCTACTGGCAATATGAATAAACTAAAGATTAATTTCTTATCACCAAACACACGAACCATTTCTTTCTTGATTATTTCTCTTGCTCCTCTCATTCCTAATCCTCCTCTACATTATATTCTTTATATAGTTCAAAGAACGCATCTTCTAAATCTGTTGTATTTGTCTTAGTAAGAATGTCTTTTAATGTACCTTCAATTACTTTCTTACCCTTGATAATGATACCAATGTTATCACATAATTTTTCTGCATCCGATAAGATATGTGTTGAGATAATTACTAGTTTCCCTTCATCACGCAATACTTTTAGATAATCTGTAACACTTCTTGCTGTTACAATATCAAGACCATTTGTTGGTTCATCAAAGATTACTACTTTAGGATCATGTACTAAACTTACCGCAATTGCTGCCTTTTGTTTCATACCAGTTGATAATTCTTCTATCTTCTTATCTTGGAAATCTGTAATTCCAAAATAATCGAATAATTTTTCTCTTCTCTCATTAATCTTTGCATCACTCATTCCATGCAAATGTCCAAAGAATGTGAACATATATTTCGATGAAAAATGTGGATCTAGTTTAATTTCATTTGTTAAAAATGCGATATTATCTCTAACCTTCTCGCCTTGTTTTACAGTATCAAAACCACATACTTTGATATCACCTTCTGTTGGTTTTAATAAAGTAGCAACACAACGAAGTGTTGTTGTTTTACCTGCACCGTTTGGTCCAAGTAAACCGTAGATTTGTCCTGGCTGTGCAGTTAAAGAAATGCTGTCTGCTGCCTTTTTCATATTCTTCTTTGTTTTTTGTTCTTGCATTTGCTTCTTTGATAGCTTATAGATTTTGGTTAAATTATTAATTTCAATCATTATAAATCCTCCTCTTTACTCATTACTTCTATTGCATTCTGTGTCAATTGCTTTAATCTTTGAATCTCACCTTGCAGAATCTCCCTACCTAAGTCAGTCAATTCATATAATTTACGCCTATCTTCATTCTCCACACCTGAATATTCAACAATATATTCTTTCTTTAACAAGTTGGTAAATGCACCATACATGGTACCTGCGCCTATCTTGACACGACCACCTGTTAGTGTAGCTGTTTCTTGCATTATGGCATAACCATGGTTCGGTCCGTTAAAGAGGCAAAGTAATATATAAAAATAACTTTCTGTTAATGGCTCATTACTTTTAGCCATATGATTCCTCCCTTCATCACCATATTCCAAGGTATATAAATAATTTATCCGAGCTTACTATATTATCACTCGATATATCTTTTGTCGTTATATCGTCACTCGATACATTGATGATAGCATCTTTTCTATTTCATGTCAATAGTGAATTGTTATATTTTACAATTATCCATAATACGAGGGTCAAAAGGTCACAGCAACAGAATCCAGCCCATTTAAAATTCGCCTTTGGCGAAGGGGCTGGATTCTTAGCTATTCTACGTTATTAGGTACTATTCTCTTAATTAATTTTAATACCATCTTGCGTACAGATATCTATAATGGCTACCATCTCGTGGCACAATTGAATTTTCATTAACGATTTCTATTGTTCCATTATCACTCGTTCTGTACCAATACATAAATGTGTATCCTGCACGATAAGGAGTCGGTAAAGAACCATACTTCTCATCAAGAAGAACTTGCTTACTACTATATGCTACAGTTCCTCCATTTGTAACAAACGTTACTGTAAAATAATTAGCATTCCATCTAGCATATAATACTTGATTTTTATCTATTGTTACTGTTGTATCCTTCGTAATAAGATACCCTCCTGTTATATCCGTATACCAGCCCGCAAAACTATATCCCGTCTTCGATGGTGTTGGTAGTTCTCCATATTTCTCATAGTATGTAACCACCGTGCTACTAGTGTAACAACTTCCACCGTTTGCATTAAAGGTTACATTATACTTTTTCCCATTCCATCTTGCATATAAAGTCTGGTTTCCCGTAATTTCCACCTGCGTTAATGATGTTACCCTTGTACCACCAGTGGACTGCGTATACCAGCCCTCAAACTCATATCGATCACGTGTTGGAACTGGTAACGTTCCATAAGACTCCTTATACGTAACTGTCTTGGAATTACTTCCACTAATCGTACCTCCATTAGCGTTAAAATATACCGTATACGTGGAAGGTTTCCAGTGTGCATATAATGTTCGTTCACCAGCTACATCGACAATGCTTGTATTGGTTATTTCTTTTCCACCATACTCCTGTGTGAACCAACCAACAAAATCATATCCTAGCTTTCTAGGTACATTTAATGTACCGTATTGTTTCTCAAAATAATATCTGCCATCGTATCGGCTATAATTATTATAGCTTCCACCAGTACAGTCAAATGTTGTTGTGTAGAGCAGTGGTGACCATGTAGCATAAAGCGTATGATTTTTTGCTGTAGACACTATCGTCGTCTCAAGTACATTTCCTTTTCCTGGTTCTCGATTAACCCAACATGAAAATACATAGCCTGTCCTTGTTGGAACCGGCAATTTCCCATATGCGCTGCCGTATGTAACTTCCCTTTTCTCTGGTAAGAAGTCACCGCCTTCTGTATCAAACGATATGGTATACGTATTTCCCTTCCATTCTGCATACAGATAATGTGTAGTAGCTATCGTCACTTCACTTTCAGGTGTAATCACCACACCATTAGGAGCTGTGGCTCGCCATGTTACAAAAGAATACCCTTCTCGATTTGCTATTGGTAAATCACCATATGTTCCTGTGTATAGCACTTCCTTCTCGCTAATCGGAACAGTTCCTCCGTAGCCATAAAAAAGAACTTTAATCTTTGCTGGTTTCCAATGCGCATATATTGTCCGTTCTTCTGTATCACGTAAAATTGTATCAACCGTTATCTGCTCGCCCCCCTCTTTCTCAGTATACCAGCCAAGAAATTCGTATCCTGCTTTTGTAGGTGTTGGCAAATTACGATATGGAGTACCATAATCGGGAGCAGTATAGTAAAGATTTGTGCTGTTATACTCTGTCTTCGCCACTACAATTTTCCCACCGACTGGATCAAGCAGTCTTCTACATCGTATAGCACTCCAACGTGCATACAAGGTATGGTCACTTGCTAACGTTACTTTTGTAGTTGACCCTACGGGAGTTCCTGTCTCCGAACCCAAGCACCACCACGAAAAAGTATAACCTTCTCTTACTGGCACTGGTAGTACTCCATATGTTTCACTATAAGTAACCGTTTTCTTCTCGTTAATCTCTCCTCCACCATTCGCATTGAAACTTACTTCAGATTTTTCGCCTTCCCACATTCCATATATATAATGTGCACCAGTTACTGTTACCTGAGAGGTAGCATCAATCATAGATTCCTTCGAATTATGACTTGACCACCCCAAAAATACATAGTTTTCTTTCGTAGGGACTGGTAATTCACCATATTCGCCAAGATACGTTACATTCTTACTCTTTAGATCAATCGGATTACCATTTGTACTAAAATATATTGGGAATTCATTGCATTTCCAATGTGCATACAATTTTAGTTCCTCTGTTATCTTCACAATAGTAGCAGGCGTTACTAACTCACCGCCCTCTTTCTCGGTATACCAACCAAGAAATTCACATCCAGCTCTCGAAGGGGTGTACAAACTCATGTATGTGCTATCATACGTAGCATTAAACCAGTAAGGATTATTGTCGTTATATTCTACTTTTGATAAAACAATTTTGCCACCATTCGGGTATAATAATGTCTTATAGTTGTTTGGCGACCAATAGGCATATAGAGTATGATCCTCTGCCGTAACTACCCTCGTAGATGCATTTATATTCGAACCTCCTGTTGGTTTATAGCTCCAGTAAGCAAATCGATATCCTTCCCGTTCTGCAACAGGTAGCACTCCGTATGCATCATAGTAAACAACACTTTTCTTCTCGTCAATCTCTTTTCCACCATTGGCATCAAAGCTTACTTCCAACGTCTTGCCTTTCCACATACCATATAAGGTATGCCCTCCTGCAATTGTCACTTGCGATGTTGCATCAACCATCGTTCCATTTACATTCGCAGTTGACCACCCGACAAAATCATAGTTTGCCTTTGTCGGTACTGGCAGTTCGCCATATTCGCCCATGTAGGTTACTTTCTTGTTCTTCACATCCATAACATCGCCATTTGTTACAAATGTTATCTGATACTCGTTGTATTTCCAATGTGCATATAGTCTTTGTTCCTCTGCTACATCTACAATAGAGTTAACCGTTATTAACTCGCCGCCTTCTTTTTCGGTATACCAGCCAGTAAATTCACAACCTGCCTTTGTAGGGGTTGGCAGAGTTCTATAAGGATTATCATAGAAAAAATTAACAGCGTAAAGATTACTATCGTTATATTCTGTTTTTGATACAACAATCTTTCCACCATTTGGGACAAATATTGTCTTATACGCATTTGTATTCCAACGAGCATATAATGTATGATCGCTTGTCAAACTTACTTTCGTTGTTGAAGCTACGCTTGTTCCTGTTGGAGTATAGCTCCAATACGCAAACGTATATCCTTCTCTTACTGCAACTGGCAGTTCGCCATATGCCTCAGTATAAAAAACAGTTTTCTTCTCATCAATCACTTCTCCGCCATTGGCATCAAAGCTTACCTCCAATGTCTTACCTTTCCATATACCATACAAGGTATGTGCTCCTGCTATTGCTACCTGTGATGTTGAATCAACCATCGTTCCATTTACATTCGCAGTTGACCAGCCTACAAAATCATAGTTTGCCTTTGTCGGTACTGGCAATTCGCCATATTCGCTCATATAGGTTACTTTCTTATTCTTCACATCTATAGCATTACCATTTGTTACAAATGTTACTTGATACTCTGCATATTTCCAATGTGCATAAAACGTCTGATTATGCCTTACTTTGAGAATATCACTTCCTGTAATTAATGTTCCGCCCGTCTCTTCCGTGTACCAGCCTTGGAACACACAGCCTGCTTTTTGAGGAGTTGGCATCCAACCATATGCACTCTCATAAGGGAAATCAATATCCTGTTCGTAGATTTCTTTTGTCCCTTTTATTGATCCACCAGCAAAGTCAAAATGTACCGTATACTTGTTAGGTTCCCAATTGGCATATAAATAATGGTTTCCTAATACTGTCACTACTGAACCAGGCATAATCCTCGTTCCACCTGCACTTCCCGTATACCAGCCTTTGAATGTGTAACCTTCTCTAGTAGGTGTTGGCATTTCTAGATACTTATCACCTTTATACAAGAAAAAAGTATATTCATCTAGCTCTCCACCATTTGAATCCAACATAACTCGATATCTTCTAGTAGACCATTGTGCATATAATGTCTGGGGCTCTTCTTCCTTAACAATACTTTCTGCCGTTATCTTAAGTCCGCCATCTATTCCGCTATACCAACCAAGAAACTCTGCGTTTGCCCATGTTGGCACTGGAAGTTCTCCATACTTCTTGCCATATGTTACTTCCTTACTTTTATTTTCTACACTTCCACCATTCGGGTTAAATGTAATCGTTAAGGTTTTACTTTTCCAACGTGCATATAGAGTAAAGGAATCATCTTTTTTCGCAATTGTATCCTCTAAGATTTGATTGCCTCCCTCTTCCTTGTCAAACCAACCTACAAATTCATAACCCTTCTTTGTCGGTAGCGGTAATTCACCATATTCCTCATCCTCACAAACAGAATACTCTTGTTCCTCCAGCTCATCGCCATCTGTTACAAATGTAAGTTTATGCTCTTTTGAGTATTCATACACAGTATCAAATGTAACCTCTTTTTCTATATCACCTTTCGTAAATCTCAGTATAATCTCAAAATCACCTGGTTCACTTGATGTAAAACTCCAAATTCCGTCCTTAATTGTTCCACAATTCACTTCTACGCTGCAATCATCGCCATCAATGATACTACTGATATCCAACGTTGCTGTATCACCTACATTTAGAAACATAGTTTGTGGGTCATTCTTTATACGAATGCCATCTTTAACACCTGTAACCTCGATATCTAATGCTTTCTCAGAATAAAATTGCCATCTACTTATAACACATACTACAAATTCATAATTATCATTATAGTAATCAGTAGGATTAAAATCTAACGTGAAGCAATCACCTGCAGGCGTAAAATCATAGATTGTATCATTACATACTGCATACACTTTATAATCTGCTGCATTCTTATCGGTAAGTTTCACCTCAACAGTAGAACGCTTATTAACTACTGGTTCTTCTTTTCCGTCAAATGTCACACTTTCTATCTCTGGTTGATGTTTCTCTTGATCATACTCTTCCTCTGGTATCGAGTGTAATACAAACTCTTTCACCACTGTTTTCCCTGTTTCCGACTCTGATGTTATTCTTACGGTATTATCTCCATCCTTCAGTTCCGCATAACATCCAAAGCCAAATGTATCATCGCAACTGCCACATCCCACATCATAAGGTACTTCTTCCCCATTGACTAGAATCTCAACCCTGTCTGCATTCGTGATTCGTCCATCTAACATTGCTTCTTGGGAATAGATATAGTATTCACAATCATCACTCATCTCTATCTCTGGCTCTCGTGAATTTACAACCATTTCGCTTGTTCTTGTAAAGCTTCTTGTTCCATCGGATGCTACGGAGTACAATTCCAGATTATAATGACCGTCTTCTAAGTTGTTAAATGTATATAAGAAGTCTCCAGTCTCATTAATTCCATCTTTGATTGTATCCTCGATTAGAACTTCTCCTTGGTTGTCCTGTAGTTCAATATGTACTTCTGCCGGTTTTGCATAAGCATAGGTATCTGCATTTGCATTTATTGTAATAGCACTTCCAGATACTGCAACGGAAGCATTTACCGTAACAGCAGTTCCATCTTGTAGCATTGTCAATGCTTCTTCATTGTTAATGATTGGAGCTGACAACTTCGTATACACACCCAATTGATAGTCGCCTTCTGTTCCTTTGTTTCTTATTGTATATGTCCACGTTCCAGCAGTTGGATAGAATATTGTCAGACCCCTTGTTCCAAGGTTTAAGACATTTTGACGACTTTGATTTTTGTCTATTACTGCATCGCCCATTGCTCCGTATAATTCTTCTTCAAGCAACTCGTCTTCTGCTATTTCATTTGCGATATCTTCATCTGTCACTTCATAATTCGTGTATATATTGCCCTCTGGATCTGTCAGTGCTATCTCATAATCACCTAATGTATCATTAAGTAGTAACGAAAAATCTGTTCCATCTGCAATCGTTAACTCTCGAAGCTCTGATGTTTCCTCGTCTCCTAATGTTCCGCACTTACTATCTTGATAAACTAACTCATATAGATTGGCTAGTTCTTCTATAATTGTGGCTTCTGTGTCTACTTCATCTATTAGGGAATCAGGATCTTCTAATGATTCTAAATCCTCAAATGATTCTAAGTCTATGCGATTTGTAGAGAGTGCAGTTATTAGGGGTTCGTCTGTTGTAGTTTCGTCGCCTTCGTAGTAGTAGTCGCAGTAGGATACGGTGTAGGGTTGGGTGAATGCACCGATTGTTGATTTACTAGTATTATTTGATTTTATATCAGATTTTAACATTCCTAGTAAAACATCATTTCCTGCATAATCATATGCCTTAATTGCTATGCAATTACGTCCTATTTGAAGTTTATTATCTGAAATTGTGTAAGAAACATTATCAGGTGGATTATTCTTTGTATACTCTTTTTTACCATTAATATATATTTCCACTTTAGAAACTTTTACATTGTCATAGAGTCTAATATTTAATTGTTTATTTGAAAGCGCGTTTATTATTTGGGGGGGTTCATTGTCAAATTCCATATGATTTTCTTTAAATACCCTCCAAAAATCATATGCTCGTTCACTGTTTTTTTGAACATGCATTTCTATATATTTATTGTAGAAGTCTTCTATAGTACAATCAAAAATTCCATTCTCCAAATCAGCCTCCATTACTACATCTCGATTGCATAAAAAAACTTGTTCTGCTTTATCATTGAGTTTGTCCCATGATTCATTTGAACTATATTTATCTGTAATATCCCAAAATGATGCTGCTACATAGAGTTCATTTAGTTTTCCATCCTTACCTTGATAATTAATCCCAGGATTTTCAATCGAATATGTAATATTTTTCCCATTAGCATTGCCACCAGCCATATATCTAGGCGAATTGATAGCCATTTGTCCAAAATATGTAGCCAATCCTTCTGAATAAGCTAATCGAACATCTAAATCTTTTTCATGGGAATGTTTTCCTCCTTTTAGATTTCCTTCACGAAAACCATTATATATCCAATGCCCGTACTCATGACAAATTACAGAATCACTAAACTCCCTTTGATTTCCTCCATTTATAAATATGAATTCATTTCCGCCTCTTGTCCCATTATAGGAGTTACTTCCTTGCCCACATAACCACTGAATCGTAGCCTTTGGTGTCTTGGAAACAATTAAACCACAAGCCTCTTTCATATAAGCTCTTGCATTATTAACGACTCTTGCTATATTAATTGCCCCTGCATCATTGCCTGTAATCGTATAATCCATTGTAATATTGCTTTGTTTAGCAAGGTCAACTATAACTTCCTTATTTTTGTATTTATATTCTCCACACCATTTTCCACTCTTATAGGCTGAATATACTGTACATGCCTCATTATCAGCCTCTACTTCTAACCATACCTTTTTTATCCCTGATTGTGATGGCAGTGACACTTTGTAGTTACCTAAGTTATCTGTCATGATATCCTCATGTTTTTTTACTCCGTTATCATCTAGATAATATATAGTCGCTGGATAATTTTCTAACTCCTGTTCTATTAGCTTTGTACCCTGACTATAAAAACTCTTTATTTCTACTTTTATTTTCCCCTTTACAACTAATTTATTACCACCTTTACCTTGCACAGTAATAAAAGCAGGATTTAGTATTTGTACTAATAAGCATATTATTATCAAAAAAACTATTTTTTCTTTTTTTATCTTCATTACTATCTCCTTTATTTATTTATATTTAATATATGTATCCTTGCATTTCATCTGTTGATTCTAAATCAATAAAATATCCTTCAACTTCCCTATTTGTAATATAGTGCCTCTCATTTTTCCCATTTTTTTTCCAACTTATATAAACCAAAATAGTAACTCGTCCTCTTTTATAGATAATATAATTTGAATCCACATCTTCACAACTATAACCATGTTCAGTCAGCAACTTATCCGCTTTCTCCATACTATCCCCTACCTTAAATCCAAATAAGGAGGTTTTAGGCATATCTGTAAAATAATATGCAAATTTATATGTTGAAGAATCCTCGTCTAAACAGCTAAAAAATCCATATTTCTGACCATTTAACTCAACCCAGATAACACCTTCTTCGACATCTTCAATATGCTCCTCATCAATATCGTATTCCGATATGGGCGTATTAAATTTAAATGGTAAATCAATATTATTATTCAAATCATCTATTTCATTTGGCAATTTATAATGCGACCGCACAAATGTATATAGCGTAGCTATTACTAACAACACTACTGCTATTACTCCTATTGATATTTTAAACTTCTTTCTCCGTTTTTTAATTACCTCTTCCCTCTCATCTACTTCCAAATTATTCTCTGTCAATTCTTATTCCTCCCTGTTATACATAACACTCTTTTATCCACCCGTTTTTCTATGTGTTATTTGCAATTTTTTTAATGTAGTATATCTACATTTTTAGTTCCACCTCATGCCTCCCCTTCTTTATTATTTTGCATAGATTTTAAACTCACTTGCTTATATATAACTCCATTTTTCTTTTTTATTTCCCCTATACTAACATATTTTATCTTTTCAGTATATAATTGTCAATAAAACAACTTGATTTTTCAATATATATACATTATTTTATACAATTTTCTTGCATTTCAATTAGTATGCTATCCTTTAATAGTATACCCACGGTCAATCCACTTCTTATCAATATTGTCTTCAGACTATTTATAATACCCTATATGTTTCTTATCTGTGCTTTCTAATTTAATCATATAATTAACTATGACTCCATCTTTAAAATAATCATTACTACTACCGTCTCCGTGCTTCACTGTAATTAATACAACAATTCCTCCGTTCCTATATTCATAATAGCATGTATCTTTATCACGAGATATGTATCCATGCTTTCTGAGCAACTTATTTGCTTCATTTAGCGAATCTCCTACCTTAAATCCAAACAAAGATACTTTTGTGTTCTTTGTATAGTAAGATGTAAGTTTATAAGAAGATGACATATCTGGATATCCCGAAAATCTATACGAATCTCCATTATATGTCTCAACATAAACACCATACTCATACTCATCTTCAATCTTTTTCTCAACAATATCGCATTCACTCATTGGTGTAGTAAATTTATATGGTAAATCAATATTATTATTTAAATCTTCTATTGCAGATGGCGTTTTAATAGACCATACCACTACATATACCATTGTCAACACCATCAATAATATAAACATTAATCTTATGCTTTTTTTCTTTTTTTGTGTATTGCATGCTTTCTTTTCTATTCCAGACTTATTCTCTGTCAATTCTTATTCCTCCCTCGTTATACATAGCACTCTTTTAGCAACCCGTTTTTCTATATATCTATTTATAATATCCTTTATGATATTTATCTGTACGTTCTAGTTGTATAATATACCCCTGCACCACCCCATTCCTAATATATCCACTCTTATTGTTACTTTCTTTTGTTTGTTGCATATCAACCCTGATATCTACTTGTCCTCTCTTATACCTTGCACAATCCCAATCTATCTCCCAGCATCTGTAACCATGCTCCCTAAGTTGCTTATCCGCTTTCTCCATGCTATCCCCTACTTCAAAACCAAACAATGCCTTTTTTGAATCACTTGTAGAATAGTATGCAAACTTAAATGATGAAGAATAGTCTGGATATCCATAAAAACCATACCTCTCTCTCTTTTGTGTTTCAACATAAATAGCATGTTCATCACCAAGATCAATCCACTTCTTATCAATATCATATTCCGCCATTAATGCAGTAAATTTATATGGCAAATCAATATTATTATTTAAATCTTCTATTGCTGATGGTGTTTTAATAGACCATACCACTACATATACCATTGTCAACACCATCAATAATATAAACATTAATCTTATGCTTTGTTTCTTTTTTTGTGTATTGCCTACTTTCTTTTCTATTCCAGACTTATTCTCTGTCAATTCTTATTCCTCCCATTATACATAACACGCTTTTATCCAACTGTTATTCTATGTGTTACTTGTAATATTTTTCATTATTCTATTTATAACCTTTATGATATTAATCCGTTTCTTTAACTCAACAGTATACCCTGATACTACCCCATTCCTAATATATTCTCTTTTATTGTAACAATCTTGTGTTTTCTGCATATAAATCCGAATTGTAACTTGTCTTCTTTGATATACTGCACAATCCCGATTAATCTCTTTACATTTATATCCATGTTTTCCAAGTTGCTTATCTGCCTTTTTCATACTATCACCGACTTTAAACCTAAAAAGAGATCTTTTAGGAACACTTGTAGAGTAATATGAAAATTTAAATGTTGAAGCATCATTTGGATATCCATAAAATCCATATGTATCATTCTCACCTATTTTAACGTAAAAAGATTCTTCATCGCAAAGATCCAACCACGCTATATCAATAGTATAGTTTATCATCGGTGTTCCAAAATTATATAGAATCTCGCTATTCTTATTTAAATCATCTATTACATTGGGTAGTATAAACTTTGGCCATGCAGCATATAATATTATCCTCCCTAATTTCCTAACCTTATATACATTAGACGACACCGCAAAGAAAAAAATTCCAATTTTTCATTCTATTTCAACTAATTTATCCCTCATCTTCTCTCATTCTCCCTGTTTACCATATTTTATCTTTCCAGTATATAACTGTCAATCATCCATTTGTACTGGTTTATCGTACATTTATTAACAAAAAAAAGGATAGATATCGTGATTTTATTTATCACAATACCTATCCTTTTCTTCTACAAGGTCACCTATTTCCAACCTTCCTCATAATACACTTCATAACTCTTATATGCCTCTTCCCAATCCACATACCTTTCATCTTCCCTATGGTCAGCATATTCATATAATTCATCAATATAACTTGCTAAATATTTTGTTACCTTACGTGCTCCTTTTGAATTCATATGAATGTCGTTATAAAAATCTTTGTTATAATTGATTTTTAATTCCTCATAGGCTTCCTTTGTATTCATATTCAGTGTATCGCAACCCATTTCCTTCACAAAATCAAAAGCGGCATTAATCTCATACTGCTCCATAATTGTTAAATAGGACGGTACAGACATGAACAATAGCTCTATATCATTCTCTTCACAATAATCAATAATGTTCGTAAGAATCTCTTTCTGCAATTCACTCAATACTCCTGATGTTGTCGTTAAGATTGGTTTCACCTGCTTCTTAGATTTAAAAGCACCTCTTGTATTGACACCTTTCATAACGTCTTCCTCTTTTAGGATATCACTTAATTGTATATCTCTTCTCTCGTGATATTTAAAGAATGGAACATAGTAATCCCATATACTTTTATTTCGAAGCTTGTCTTCTTTTCCACCCAGATTTTTTGAGTACTCAAAAGCATATTGGATTGCGTCTACCTTATTCGCAGATAATTTCATAGTATCAACAACTCTGCGAAGGCTACTATCTTTCATATTCATACTATTACTTCGAATACCATGTAAATCAACTACCACCAATTGTATATCCTGACTCTTTTTTGCCTCCTCAATTATGTAGGTCGTAAGAGCAATTGGCTGACTATCTGAAGATAATGGGTACATTGTTAATCCTGTTTGATTATATGCTAATGGTGCTGCCCATGCACGGTCTACTACACTTGTACCTATTAAAATAGCATCCCATGTATTCTCCTCTTCAGTGTACATTGTCTGATATCGTAATTTATTAATCGCATACTCCTCTGGTATACTGTAAATCTTGTTTACTATATAAAGTACAGTAGAAAGAAGAATTAGAAATCCTATCGCTTTAACTATCTGTTTCTTTGTCATATTTCCTCCTAAAACTGCTCATATATAAATCCCTCTCCAGAATTTCCAGGCCCATACATTCCATATAATGCAACAAGAAGGATTGCTCCGATGTAGATAGTCCAACGAAAGACAATATTCTTGCTTGCAATGCTATCTCTTATACGGATTTCTTTTTCCTGTAGAATTCCTACGATTAATAAAATACAAAGCATTACAATAAGCATAATCACATCTTCTCTCACGATACCAAGTTCTGTTAGAGACAATGTTTGCGATGGCATATTAAAATGTAATACGGTAGCTAACATCATCTTAATAGCAATTTTAAATGATTTTGCCCTTGAAAAGAAACGTCCCATACTACAGATTGCAAATGTTCGAACCATCCGAAACAAACGCCAACCTTTACTTTCCCTATCTATGTGTAATCGTGCTGCAACGCTCTCATATATAGGTTCTAGTAAGATACTGCTTACGATAATTGCACCATTATATAATCCATATCCGATATATTTCCATTGTGGGCCATGCCATATTCCTACTAATATAAATACAAGAAACATCGCAAGAAAAGTCGGTAGCTTTTTGCCTATATAATTGCCAAATATATTCCTTGCCTTCTTACCAAGGCGACCACTCGCTTTTGACAATGACACGGGATAGAATATATATTCTCGCATAAATGCACCCAATGTAATATGCCATCTTCTCCAAAATTCCTCCAAAGAACATGAAAAATAAGGTCGTCTAAAGTTAAGCGTCAACTCAATTCCAAGTACTTGCGATACTCCTCTTGCAATATCCATACCACCAGAGAAATCACAATACAGTTGCATACCAAACGCCGCAACTCCAAAGAATAGATATGCTCCAGAATAAACTGTCCAATGTTTGAATATCTCATCAACAATAATTCCAATTCGATCAGCAATTACAAGCTTCTTAATAAATCCCCATATAATTAACTGTATCCCTTTTGTCATACGGTCATAATCTATACTATGGCTTTCATATAACTGGTGCGCAAGCTGGTTATGTCTGCTAATTGGCCCTTGAATAATCTGTGGAAAATACGATAAAAACAATGCATACTGAAAAAAGTTTTTATCTGCTTCTATCTGTTCTTTATACACATCAACAACATAACCAATCGCTTGTAATGTATAGAAAGAGATTCCTAGTGGAACAAACAGATTAAGACGATATACTTTTAAGGTTGGCCATAGTAATTTAAGAACAGAAACAGAATTTAATAATATGAAATTTCCATATTTTAATACAATTAATATTAGTAAATTAAATACTACCGCTATCAAAACTGTTTTTTGCTTTCTCTTCTTAATCGTATCCTTATACTCTTTTCGTTCTTCTTTACTTAATGTAGATTTGTTTTCCTTTATATATGCCTTTCCCTCTATCGCAATTCGTTCAAGATAACGAGCTAATACGTAGGTTGACATGGTTGTCAAAAGAAGAAATACAATATATCGAAAGTCCGAGAAACTGTAAAAACAATAACTAGCTATTAATAGCACTTTCCACTGCCATCTTTTCGGAACGATAAAATATAGTAAGAATACTACCGTAATAAATATTACAAATGCTGCGGAAACGATACTCATTCTTCTTCGTCCCTTAATCTCTCAATTAGCACAACCATACTTGTAATAGAATCGAAATTCTCTGGAACTAATTCCTTCACTCCAATTTCTATTTCAAACACATCATTTAATTCACTAATTAATGTTACAATATCAAACGAATCTAACACACCATCTGTAACAAGTTTCGCATCCACTGAAAAATCTACGTCTGGTCTTATCCCTGTTACTATTTCTAATACCTGTTCTCTCATATTCATCTTTCTCCTCTATTTAAACATATTTTTAATACCCTACTACTTACATTTTATTTCTATCCTATATCCTTCTTTATTAATTAAAAGAGCATTTTCAACAAGCCTGCAATACGAACCCTCTTCTTGACTTTGCCTGATTTTATAAGACTTCACTATATAAGTATTCCCCTCTAATCGAAAGAACACATCGCCCAAAGTCTTCATAATTCCGTAATCCATCGCGCTCAAGAAGGCACTCTGCTTTTGAATGTCCCATTCCAGATTTAATTCTCCGTTATTCGGAACGTCCTTACTTAGATGCAGATAATCTTGCCCTTGCTCATATTCCATAGGTTCTATTCTACCTGCAAGCCACTCCTCTATATGTTCCTCAAGTGCAGATACCGCCAACGTATTCTGTAGCTGAAATAATTTAATTGAGGTCACATTATCCACAATCTCTATCTCTTTCTTGCAAAGTACTCCACCTGTATCCACACCCTCATCAACAATACACCATGATATCCCTGCGTACTTCTCTTGATAATAGATTGCCCAAGCCGTCGCATTACGTCCTCTATGCCCTGGGAGCAATGCATGATGAAGGTTTATAATCGTTAGATTCTTATTATCCACAACTTCCTTCGTAAATATATATGGTGACATAATGCTAAATACCAACGTTCTCGATTTCTGCTCTAGCAGAGTCTTCATAACACGCATTTTATCTGCCTTAGTATGAATAACTTGGTATTCTTCACATAGCTTTATTATTCTTTGCCCACGATCTGCATCAATATCTAACAGTGTAATTTGTCTATCATAGCTCTTACGAATTACCCTAATACAATGTTCCATCAGCGTACTGCCACCAACCAATATTACATTATCATATCCAATATATTCTTCTGTTCCTATACTCATTTTACAAGATATCTTTCCTTCAATTCATTTCTGTCAATCTTCCCGTTTTTGTTTATCGGAAATGTATCAACTTGAATAAATTTATTGGGAAACATATATTTCGGCAGTTGTTTCCCAAGTGACTGTAAAATCTCCTGTTCACATTTCTTATTTGCTTGGTAGCATAACACGATTTTTTCTTTTGCTTGATTATATAAGCAACAACATGCATCAATCACAGGTACAGCACTAACTAGATTTTCAATTTCACCAAGCTCAATTCTATGTCCCATATGCTTAATCTGATAATCTTTTCTTGAAACATAATAGGCAAGCCCCTCTTCATCCATATAACCAATATCCCCAGTTCGATATATCTTCTCTGGATAATATGGATTCAATGGATTTTGGCAAAAGGCTTCTTCTGTTCTCTCTGGATTATTGTAATATCCCAATGCAAGAGAAGTCCCTCTAACGCAGATTTCGCCAAGTTCACCTGATTGTGCCAACGCATTTTCTTCATTTAAGATAAATACATCCGTATTTTTAAATGGTTTTCCTATCGGAAGCTTGTCCTCATCTTTGTAATCTCTATCTACCTTATAGAATGTACAGTTACAAGTGATTTCTGTTGGTCCATATAGATTAATATACGCTACATCAGGAAGATATCTACGCCAATAATTAAGTACTCGATTTGGCATTACTTCTCCCGAAAACATCACCGTGTGAAGGTACTCAGGAAGCATCTCTCCAAATATTTTAAAGTTCTCTATTATTCTCAAAGCCGATACTGCCCATATAATTGTATTTACCTTGCATTCATTCAGATAAGGTATCAGATTTGCCGGAGATACAAACAATATCTTTGGTACGATATGCATTGTTGCACCATTTTTCAAAGTAGAATAGATATCCTTAACCGAAACATCGAAATCAAAAGGTGCTTGATTAGCTAATACCGTCTCCTCATTTAGATGAAATTCCTCTTTAAAATTATCAATCAAATCGATAACCGAACGATGGCTAACTAAAACACCTTTCGGGTCACCTGTTGAACCAGATGTAAATATTGCATAGAGTGGGTCTGTATCAATTACTTGATTCCGAATTATCTCTAAATCATATTCCACATTTTCTTCCTGCAATAACTCATTTATTGTATAGGTACATTTTTTATATTCAGGAAAGCTCAAACTTTCC
Source organism: Anaerosporobacter sp. (assembly GCF_031551385.1). GTDB lineage: Bacteria > Bacillota > Clostridia > Lachnospirales > Lachnospiraceae > Anaerosporobacter. The sequence continues at coordinate 25,208 of NZ_JAVBNS010000090.1, read as the reverse complement.
TTATCCATTGTAATAATCGCCATTGGTTTCAAGTTATCTATGATTTTGGTGATTCGCTCTACTGGAAGTGTTCTATCAATTGGCACATAGAAACATCCTGTATAAACAACACCTAACATAGCCACAATACTATCTACATTACGATCAATCAATACAACAACTGGTTGATTTTTCTTCGAAACACCTGCTTGCCTTAGAAGCCCTTTTGCAATCGCTTGTGTTTTAGAATATAGCTTCCGAAAACTAATTGATGTATTCACATCACTAAATGCTATCTTCTCAGGCCATTTTTCTACCGCTGCCTCAAGATACTCTAGTACATTCCTTTGCATTATCTTCCTCCTTCGTCTGCATTTTCATCTCTTTATTAAATCGTTCTGTAATCTTATTATCTACTGTTTTTCCAGTTACACTCTCTTTCTCTATTCTCCTTTGTGCCTCTTCCTTGCTGATTTCACCGGAACGCACCATATAAGCAAGCTCACCTGTCATAATTGGATATGCTTTTGCACCCATCTGCAACTGTTCTGCAACTGGATGCGCCCAACAATCTGCGTGTGCCACACCAGCTTTGGGTTTTACCCAACCAAGTCTTTCCTCTAAGAAATCCATAACCTCTTGTGGGTCATAATCATGATACATAAAGTACGATAATGCTCGAACTTCACCTTCTATCTTTGGTAAATCTCTGCATAACTTAGCCGTCTTCTCTGCGGATTTCTTAAACATCTGGTATTCATACTCTTCAAAACAACTTGTATATTCAAATGGCTCTAAAAGATGGGTAGAATCTGCAAATTGCAAAATCTGCCCTTTCGTTCTTCCATTTACAATAAGCGGTATGTTCTTCTCTGCTGCTATCTGATGGCTGTAATAATGTGTTAAATGAAAACACATCATACAGAAATTTTTGAACAACGATGTACACATTTGATTATATTTTCTTAACTTCTCCCTGTTCATGGCAAAGCTAATATGGTCTACATTCAATTTATCTAGTGCAATCTGAATATTCGTTCTTCCGTATTCCGTCGCAAAACCATTATCATATGTAAATGCTAACACACGCATATTATATCTATGTTTCAATTGATAGATAATATAAGTACTATCCTTTCCACCACTTAACCCAACTAAACAGTCATACTCTGCATTATTCTCTTTTGCTTTCGCCTTAGCTTGGTTAAGCTGTTCTACAAATCGTTCATGTAGAAAATCATTGTCATTCAAAACCTCCTTCTGTTTCTCATAAAACTTGCAATAATTACATTCATTGTCCTCATGAATTATAATTCCCTGAAAATTCTCTGGTAAACCACATTTCAAACATTTTCTCATATCTTCTTCCTTCGTTTGTCTCATTATTTGCAACTATTCAAGACATCGCCCCTCAAGTCACCATTATTTTCTATATTATATAGGTTTAATATGAAATTTAGGTGAAATAATGTCGACATTCTTAGGGCAAAAGATTCTATAGTACACGCTAACTATACCAAAAGAAAAACCTCCAAGTGTCTGTTTTCTAAACAGTCCACTCAGAGGTATATAAATATACATTATCTTATTTAATTTATTATTTCCCAATGTCCATGGAATCCTCGACCAATATATTTTATATTAACCATTTTTCTTCATCTTCCCCAACAATCTAACCAGTATCTTGACCGACATCTCGAATACTACTTCCATTCATAATTCAATTTTATCAATTGCAATATTTTTCAACAACGTAGATATGCAAAACTTCATAACCTTCCCCTGCTTATTCGCCGCTGTTTTCTAGCTAAAAAACGATAGCGAAGCACCTATAGAACATCTTAGTGTGTACATTAGTAAGCTAGGAAGGCGAGGCATGGACGCCGAGCCAGCACGAGCTAGGGTGTGTCTAAAAAATGCTTGTACTGGGCTGTGCACTCCACTTAGTGGGGTGGAAGTTCAAAATTCAGGAGGCGTAGCGGGCTACGTTGACTGAATTTTGAGCTTTCAGACCGCTGAGTGGAGGGTGCCGAACAGTACAATGATTTTTCAGACATGCCCGAGGGCAGGATGCCGAATTGAGTGCGGTTCCGCAACTTTTCGATATCTCCCCCGTACACACTTAGAAGTTCATAGGTGCGTAGCGTGTTTTGTGCTAGAAAACAGCAGCGAATAAGCCTCGAAAACGTCCAAGTTTTGCACCACAACGTTTTTCCCAAAATCTAAAATTGAATCCCATCCCAATTCTCTTGTGTTATTTTGATTTTATAATTTTCTAACCATTCTTTATACAACTTCTGGAATGCCTCATCTTGTCTTTGACTTATAATCTCTTCTTTCTTCTGAGCAGTTGCGTCTTCATTAAAAGGATTCACACAATACAAGATATAGAATCCTGTCTCATCTTCAATCACTTTACTAAGCTTACCTTCTTTTAGTGCAAATGCAGCATCAACATACTCATCACTCTTATCTCCGCTACCAATTGTATATTCAACTTGTGGGTCATCACTCTTACTCAAAGCAAATGTATAGAAATCCTCTTCCTTCTTAACCTTTTTAAGAAGATCCTTTGCCTTGCTGCGAGCAGCTTCCTTCTCTTCGTCAGATAACGCAATAACCTCTCCATTCTTATCCTTTGAAGAAGTAAGAACGGCTATTTGCCAAACAGTTACTTGCTTTGCTTCCTCATCCGAGATAGAAGTATCCACATCCATTGTTGCAACATCGAAGACTTTCTCTGCTAAATAATTATCCTTACAGATTCCAAATACCGTATCGTAATTAATACCATACTTCTCTTGATCTTCCGTTGTTATTCCTGCAATATATTTATTCGCGTAATTCTCAATTTCAATTAATTCGTCGTCTGTCAATACAATGTCACGATTCTTTGCTTCCAGATTCATAATCTTCAATTGTATGATTTGGTTGAGAATCTCTTCCTTTGCCATTTCACCGAATGTTGAACCTGTATCCAATTTGTAATCCCAAATTACATCTGTGAAGTTTGGCTCATATAGTTCCCTTAATAACAATACATACACCATAACTTCATTATAAGATACTTTAATATCTCCTACGGTTAATATAACAGCATCTGTTACTTTTTTATCATTTGCTTTATCAGAATCGTCATCCCCTGACTGCGAAACTGCTTCATTATTACTCGCATTCTTATCTTTTTTCCCCGAACACGCTACCAAGGTAAGCATAAGCAGTACGACTATTATTCCTATATATTTCGTTCTCTTGTTTTTCATCTTAATAACCATGCCTTTCTCGTAACCTGCAAACTTTGGCAGGCTAAGTTCTTCTACGATTCAACAAGTCCTTGTAATTCTATTAGAATTTTCTTCAATGCATCAAACAATGCAATAACATCAATCTTTCCTGTCTTGGAACGTTCTTTAATCTTCCATACAAAGTATGGATTGGTGTCTGGTACAAATGTCAATTGTGGGCTAAATTTCTCTACAACAGATGGAATACCTGCCACATTAATCTTTGCCTTATTGTACATAATCATCTTCACATTCAGTTCCTTATGAGTAATCTGTGTTACAAAAGATTTATGTGCAATCGCTTTTATCAATGCAATATTGAGCAGATTATTAACCGATTTTGGTATATCACCAAAACGATCTAGTATCTCATCTTGCATATCCAAGAATTCATTTTCATTCTCAATCTCCGCAACACGTTTGTACATCTCCAGTTTTAGGAACTCATTTCGAATATACGTAGACGGAATAAATGCATCTACATCAAGATCTACTGTTGTATCGAATGTCTCTTCCTCTGAGGTATCCCCTTTCAGAGCCTTTACTGCTTCATTCAACATCTTACAGTATAAGTCATATCCTACTGCTTCCATATGCCCATGCTGTTTTGCTCCAAGTAGATTACCAGCACCTCGAATCTCAAGGTCTCTCATAGCAATTTTAAATCCTGAACCAAGTTCTGTAAACTCTTTTATTGCCTGTAATCTCTTCTCTGCAACCTCTTTGAGCATCTTATCTCTCTTATACATTAAGAAAGCATAGGAAGTACGATTTGATCTTCCAACACGTCCACGCAATTGATACAACTGGGATAAACCAAGTTTATCTGCTTCATCAATAATCATTGTATTCGCATTAGAAATATCAAGCCCTGTTTCTATAATTGTTGTTGATACTAAAACATCTATTTCTCCATTGATATAGTCAAACATGATTTTTTCTAATTCTCGTTCATTCATCTGGCCATGTGCAAATGCTACATTCGCTTCAGGCACTAATCTAGCAACCATATTTGCAACTTCATCAATACCATTTACACGGTTATATACGTAATATACTTGACCATTTCTCGCTAACTCACGATTAATCGCCTCTCGTATAATTTCTTCATTATGTTCAAGAACATACGTCTGTATTGGCATACGATCAACTGGCGGCTCTTCTAATACACTCATATCACGAATACCAATTAAACTCATATGCATCGTTCTTGGAATTGGCGTAGCAGAAAGCATAAGAACATCAACATCTGTCTTTATCTGCTTAATCTTCTCCTTATGTGCAACACCAAATCGCTGTTCCTCATCCACGATTAATAAACCTAAATCCTTGAACTGCACATCTTTTGATAATACACGGTGAGTACCAATTAATATATCAATACTACCTTTCTTTACTTTCTCGACTGTCTTCTTAATTTCCGATGCCGTTTTAAACCTCGACATCATATCAATAGCAATTGGAAAATCCATCAAACGCTGTACAAATGTATTGTAATGTTGTTGTGCAAGAATCGTTGTCGGCACTAGGAATACAACTTGTTTTCCCTCAGATACTGCTTTAAATGCTGCACGGATAGCAACTTCTGTCTTTCCATATCCAACATCCCCACAGATAAGGCGATCCATAATCTTCTTGCTTTCCATATCCTTTTTCGTAGCTTCAATGGCATTTAGCTGATCATCTGTTTCATCATACGGAAACATTTCTTCAAATTCCTGCTGCCATACGGTATCTGGTCCGAATTGGAATCCTTGCTTTTCCTGACGTTTTGCATATAGTTCAACTAATTCTTTCGCTATTTCCTTAACAGCACCTTTTACTTTTGTCTTTGTATTCTTCCACTCAACGGAATTTAATTTATTAAGTTTTGGCTTCTTCGCCTCTGCACCTGCATACTTTTGAATAACTTCCAGCCCTGTTGCCAGAATATACAAAACTCCACTTGATGCATACTCAATCTTAATATAATCCTTCGTTACATGTTCTACTTCAATCTTTTCAATACCTCGGTATATACCAAGCCCATGATTCTCATGGACAACATAATCTCCCACATTAAGATCACTAAAATTCTGTATCTTATTGCCTTCATATGTTTTCTTCTTGCGATGCTTCTTTTTCTTCTCAGCACCGAAGATATCCCCCTCTGAGATGATAACTAATTTTATTAATGGATATTCAAAGCCACGATGAACATAGCCACGTGCTACCATAATCTCACCTGACTTAAGTACTCGATCTAAATTTTCACTGTAGAATGCAATTAATTCATTTTCTCCTAAATCCTCACTTAATCTCTTTGCTCTTGTCGTAGAATTGGATAGTAAGATTACTCGATATCCTTTACTCTTCCATTTCTTTAAATCTTCAACAAGAATATCAAAGTTATTATTATATGGATTCACTGACTTTACACTAAAATCATATTTTCGTTTACATGCAAATGATGTCAGCTTATAATCCATTGTACTAAGCAAAACGGAGCGCATTGTATTGAACTTAGCAAGTATGCTCTTATATGGAAAGATTACGTCAACCTGACTTGGTAAGATATAGCCTTTCTCAATTCTTCCAATCATACTCTCTCTAAATTCAAGATCTACGGCTTCACCTTTTTCAATCAATCGATTTGGCTCATCTAAGTAAATCACCGATTCTTGATTTGCAAAATAATCAAATAAAGACACCGTATTATCATAGAAATATTTGATATAACTATCAATACCAAGTGAACCATTATATGCTTCTAAGTTTTCCTTAAATTCTTCTACGATTTGCTTGATTCTATGCGCTTCTTCTGTCTTCATCTGAGAACGTAAACCATGTACGTACTCTTTTGTCTCTTCATCTAACTTTTGTACACCATCACGTATCGTCTGTTCATCTAAGATAATTTCTGCTGCTGGATAGATTATAACCTTTTCTACATTCTCAATAGAACGTTGACTGCTAATATCAAACATACGAATCGTATCTACTTCATCATCCCATAACTCAATACGATATGGACACTCCTCTGTCAGTGGAAATATATCTATAATTCCACCACGTATCGCAAATTCTCCCGGACCTCCGACCTGTCCACATCTCTCATATCCTAGATTCACTAATTCTACCTTTAACTTCTCTAAATCAATGGTAGCTGCTGCTTCTATTGTTAAGATTCTTTTTCGAATATATTCAAGAGGAAGGATGCGATCAAATCCTGCATCAATCGTCGTTATTATCGTTGCTTCCTCTGCTTCTATCAATTGTCTTAGAACCATTAAACGATCCTTTACAATTACATTTCCTCTGATATCAGCACTATAGAAAATAACGTCTTTCGCAGGATATAGCCATACATTCTCTGAGTATAATTTGTAATCCTCATAGATTTCTTTTGCTTTTATATCATTATACGTTACGATTAATTTCCATTTGTAACTCTTACTAAGCCCACTAATTAGATGACATTTCTGAGAATCTATACAACCAGCTACATGGATTGGTGTCTCCTTCAGTGCAAGGTCTTGTCTAATACTATTGTACTCCTTTAGTTCCTCTAAAGGTTCCATGAATGTCTTCATGTTCAATCCCACCTATATCTTCTTATATTTAATAAATCACTACTTGCTACTTTTTCTTATTATATATATTCATTGCGCTATTAACATCTTCTGTAATAATTTCTTTACAAGCTTCCGAAACATGCGCAAGCGTTTCCCTAACAATCGGCTGCTCTTCGTTATTAAATCTTCCAAGTACATAATCTGCTAAATCCCAACCTTTTGGCTTATCACCTACACCTACTTTAATACGCAAAAATTCCTGTGTTCCTAGATGAGATATAATACTCTTAATCCCATTATGACCACCGGCACTACCTTTTGTTCGTATCCTCAATTGCCCTACATCTAAACTAATATCATCATAAATTACAATAAGTTCTTCCGTTGGATCAATCTTATAATAATCAACTAATTCACGCACACTCTCTCCACTTAGATTCATATATGTCTGAGGTCTTGCTAGAATTACTTTCTGTCCTTCTATATAGCCTGTTCCACAAATTGCTTTGTGTTTATTCATATCCACTGAGATATCATAATCGTCTGCTATTCTTGTAATTGCATCAAAACCAATATTGTGTCTTGTAGCAGTATATTCTCTTGATGGATTTCCTAGTCCTACTATTATAAACATTGTTAACCTCTCTATCTAAATCTTTTGCGACGATTTCAGAATATATTCTTTCGTCACGATTATATATAGTTATTTATCCTTTTTTTAAAATACAAGCAATGCAAAGTTGTTACAAAACCAACAAATGATTAGCCTAATTATCATTCTATCATAGATTGTTCATAAATGGAAACATAAAATAGCTCTATGCTAATTCCATTTTGGTACTTAGCATAGAGCAGATTTATAAATATTATTCTAATTGTATCCCTATCAAACTATTGTACACATACAAGTTCCAACCAATTAATATTACATCCGCCATTTTGTGACTGTACTCGCATTGTATATGTTCCCTTTGATAATGTAAATGTCTTTTTACCGCTAAATGTATTCCATGTTTGCCAACCACCCGTTGCCTGAATTGTTACCGTATCCATTAACGTATTATTATATAGAATATCAACATTTCCTGTTGTACCTAATGCTGCGCCTCGTACTCGTATCATATAAGAACCGTTCTTTGGTACTTCTACTTTATACTCCATCCAATCTCCAGCATCAATATATCCAACATTTTGTCCGCCTTCTGAACAAGTTTCTTTCTGTACTCCATACATATTGCTATAAGATTCTGCTTCGATACGAACTGGATCTGGGATACTATTTCCAGTTGGCATATAGATAGCACCATTACTACGCATTGTAAATCTTACATTAGCACTTGATGTATTGCTACCATCGGCATATAAGATAGAATTTCCCGTATTAACAGAGATGTATTTGTTATTCGCAACCGCCTGTATAATTACCTCATTACTTCCATAGGCTGTACATTTGAATTTTTCCCATGTACCAATTTGTGCACTACGTGCTAACAATTGATTGCTTTCATCAATGACTGCGCATAGATACTTTCCATTAGCACTTGACTGGAAGGATACCGTATTATCTGAATTATACACTACTTTAAACTGTTCCCATCCTCCTGCAGAATCTCTATTTGCAACTAATGGGCTTGCTCCTTCATCTTCTGCACATACATACTTTCCATTTGCACTTGATTGTATACTAATATATTCACTAGATTGCTTATTGTATGGCGTTACTGTTCCTGGAAGTTTTGACTTCATAGCATTGTAAATCGTTGTATTCGCCCATGACTGACCTGCCCCAATTGTTGACCACTTCGTACGAATTGTTGCTGCACTATCATTATAGATATCAACTTTATTTGGATTATGATTATAGATTCCCCATGAACTATTTCCAGTTGCTTTATAAGCCCATGAAGTATAATGTAAACCATTTGAATTGAAGCTATTAAGTACATAATCCCATGCATTTGCTAATTCAAAGCAAGTAAATTCTCCAACGAAAGTTGGTACATTATAACCTGCATTTTTAACACTATTTACAAAGTTATTACAAGCGCTTACCTGTCCGTTGTAATCACTAACTGCATTCCAAGGATAATGATGATATTCATACATTACATTTGTCCAACCATATGTCGTTGGCTTTGGAAGATTACTTGTTCCCCAGCATGATTCCATAATCACAATATGATCCGAATCCACTTTACGAATTGCCTTATAGATTTCATCATATAAAGTCCAGTGTAAATCATATGTATTAGCAGCTTTAATTCCTGGCTCATTTAGTATGTCATACGCTGCTACGGCTGGATTTCCTTTGTAATGCTTTGCAATCTCTTCCCATAGCCATACAGTCTTTGAACGATTGTAGCTATTCCAATATAATTGCTTACCATCGTTAATTTCACCGGAATGATCCATACCATTTTGTGAACCAAATGTTCCGTGTAAATCAAGAATTACGTACATTCCTCTTTGGTTACAGTTATTAACGAACCAATCTAACTTTTCAAATGCATTCGATTTTAGATTCCCATTATCATCACATAGATTCATATAAGTAAATGGTAATCGAATTGCACTCATACCAAGAGCTGCACAATTGTCAAAATCTTGCGTTGTCCAATAGTTGCTCTCATAAACATTGATTAATTCATCTCTTACCGTTGTTCCAAAACGAGTTTTGAACGTATTCATCATCGTTTTTTGATCTTTTGCATTCGTTGGATTCATCCAGTCTTCCTGTACTAACCAACCACCAGCATTCGTTCCTCTTAGATAAACGACATCCCCTTGTCCAGATAAGTTACGAATTGTTGTTCCGTTCGTTTTCAAAAAATCATCTTGTGTAAACCCTGTTGTTGCCGCCTCTGTCTTTTTAGGACTTGGTACAAAACTTGCTGCTAACATTGACACACATAATGCAACACTTAACCCCGTTTTTAATAGCTTACCAAACTTCATTGTTGAAATCCTCCTTACTCTCTTATACCTTCTTTTTTATAACTTTTCACTAATTGTATAAAGGGATATTGTTTTTTTCACACCCCATTTTTATATATAATTTCACTCCTTCCATACTGGTTTCTATAGCTAAAGTGAAAAGTTTTCAGATAATAATTTCCTAATGTATTCAATGCAAAACTTTTTACGTTTTCGATGCTTATTCGCTGGTGTTCTCTAGCACAAAACACGCTATGCACCTAAGAAGTTCTATGGTGCTTCGCTATCGTTTTTTAGCTAGAGAACACTAGCGAATAAGCAAGGAGAGGTTGTTGAGTTTTGCATATTAACTTTATTGGTACAAATTGGTGAAAAAGTATGAAAACATTGATAATTAAGTTGAAAATCCTAATTCCAAAGCATACATTTATTAAAACGTTTTAATAAATGTATCTGATTATATTAATTCAAATTGTATTAACTTCATAATTTCTGTAGCTATTATATTATTCCTCTGCAAGCCAGTAAAAGAAAAATGTGATAAACAAAGAACTTTTTTATTTTCCAGCCCCAATTATATATTTCAAATTAAACAAATCAATCTATAAAAACAAATGTAATAACACCCGTTTTTCAATTGAAACGTTTTAACTTTTTTCAGTTTAGCATATTGCACATATTTTTTCAATATATATTTTTATTTTTATCATTTTTGTTATTCTGATTTTTACTTTTATAATTCTACTCATCACATTGCACATATATTCTCTATCACCAAGAGTATCATTTAACACATTTTTCATGCCGCAACACAGCACAATTCCATCTCCAAACAAAGACTTTATAAAGAAATAGTATCCATTGGTATAAAAATACCGTAGGCAACAGATGATAATAAGACAAAACTTTTAGACAAGAAAGGTATACTAACCATGGCAAAAGCAGGTATGAGAAGACCCGATCCCAAAGAAGCACACGGAACAGAAAGTAATAAAAAGATGCATACAAAAAAGAATGACGTAGAACCAGTTCCCGAAATCCAAGGCAAAGCCAAAGCAGGACATAACAAAGCAAGTAAATAATATAACAAGACGGTGTGACTTAAGTTGCACCGTTTTGTTATATTATCTACTTACAATCTGCGTCGGACTAGGCGAAACGGAACTTCATCATGTCGTCGTGCTGTCTTTAGATAGCCATTTACTATTTTTTGAAGCACCCATGATTTTATGATATACTTATTAAAGAAATGCATAAGAAATGGGTACAAACTATTATGATATATCTCGTCCGTCAAGGGCAAACCGATTGGAATCTATTTAAAAGATGCAACGGAATTACCGAAACTTTTTTGAATCAAACAGGCATAGTGCAATCGGAATTGCAATCCCAAAAACTGAAAGCAAGGAGTGCATTAAAAATGTATGAAGTTTTTATTGAATATTCAGATATGTTAGACAAATCAAATTATAAAAAAATACTTGATTTTTTAATACCAAAATGTACGGAGTTAACTTACTATGTAATCCTACAATATTACTATTTAACAGCGGAAGATTTAACAAAAGCAATTGAAGATTTGACAGGCGAAGTTGATAAAGAGAAATTTCAAGACCATTTATTAAAACTAAAAAAATCGAATGAGATGGCTTTAATTAAATACGAAGAACTGGATGGTTATGAAGAAACTGAACCTATTATTAAAGATAAAGAACGTATTATTAAAGAACTACGCTGGTTTTATTCTATTCAAAAACCGATTACACCTCCACCCACTAATGTGAAAAATGAAGGTATTTTACCAGAAACTAGTTTCATCGATAGTACATATACTCAAGTCTCACATTGCACATTTGGTGGTTTATATAAGGAATTTCGCTTCCGATTAGATGAAAATTTAATTGCGTATTTATACAATACAGGAGATTTAATAAAATTTAACACATTTAAAAATCTAGAATGGTTAGAAGACCCAGTGTTTTATAATGGAGAAGAAATAAAATGTGCAATTTCCTCGCATGAACGCAACATTGCATTTTTCTTAAAGCAAGAGGAATATGAAGCTTTTAAATTGTTGAATATACCTATGTTGGTAAATTCGCCAACTTAAATTTAGCTCTATCACCCTTTCTATGTTGTGTCTGAAAATTCATTGCCATGTTCTGCACTCTCCACTCAGCGGTCTGAAAGCTCAATTTTCAGACACGCCATAGTAAATACCTTTCTTCAAAATGGTATACTCCTTCATGACTATGACGCTTTACCTTCCTGCTTCCTCATTTTTATCAAAATAATTTTTTCCCATCTAATATATCTATACCAAGTGCCTTCGCCGCACCAGTTTGTTTAAATGGATTTATCTTTTCCACTACACCATCTCGCCTAAAATATGACCCTGTATTTTTGAACCAAAATGTTATATTTGCCTTTATGCATTGTTCACGAATATTAAGCACCCAATCATATTCACATTCACGGGCATCTCGTCCCGTTTCACCACCAACGGTAACGTGGTCAACACCATGAAGATACGGTGATATATCTATTGGTTCTAAAAGTGGTGCGCAGGCAATGAAACGACGCTTTATCGGATAGGATAAAAAAAGTGGAAGTCTATAATCGGCTTCTTTTTGATTTTCGACAGTACAACCGATATTCACATTGTTATAGCCTTCCCCCCAATCTGATGGGAGTGATACAAGAAAACGGTCAATTCTTTTAGTTAAAATCAAAAAATCTATATCTGTTCTTTCTTTTATCATAAGCCAAACCTCTTTACGCCATTCATCCGCTTCGGGAAGAAAAAAATCCGTTGCAAAGCAGGTCGCAAGAATCTTATTACCTTTAATATTGTATTCGCCTTTTGCATTTGTCCTTATTGGCCAGTCAAATTTATCTGTCTTTTGAATAGCATTTTGACCATAGCGTTTTGCACGTGGTCCGTAAAAATAACAATTCGTGCAACCTTCACTTATTTTGTAACAACCAGTCCATGGTTCCCAATTCATAGGCAATCTCCTTATTCTTTAGAATGTATTGGCACAAACGAGGCATAACACCCGTTATATATTTTATTACTCCTTCGAGGATATTGTATTATATATATCCATTCCGTCATAGTAAAAATCCGACATCGTAGTCAAATATTTTTGAGGAGTAACACCACTAATCGCCTTGAAATCTTTATCAAAATGAGCTTGATCAAAATATCCGGCTTGTTGTGACAACGTCGCAAAGAAGCAAGGTGATTTCTGAATGTTATTCAACACATAGTTAAAGCGAGTTAACCGAGCAAAATTTTTAATATTCATCCCGATTTGTGTAAGAAATAAGCGGTTTAGTTGTCTTTCACTATAACTGGTTTGCCGAGCCACTTCTCTCACTAGTACTTGACCATAACTATTAGAAATCACTTCTGTCGCCTGCAATAAGGCAGCCGAAACAACTTGCTTTTCCATGCGTCTATATAAAATTTTCTCACAAGCATCTACTAAATCTATTACCGTCTTTGATGTTACAAATGCATGTTGTAATGAACGAAACAGTTCATAGTCAATATCTGCAAGCAAAAGACGTTTATCCGCAAACTCCGCCTGACTTTGTCGTGTGATTTGATATAAACCATAGGGCGAAAGCTGAATAAGTAACAGGACAAGATAATTGTTAGGTTCGCTCCCCAACAAAACAGGGGTAAGAGATGTTCCCCATAGTTCAGCAATTATAGAGTTTCCGTCAAAAGCAAGCGACAATGTTCCACAAGCATTAGGCATGAGCGTGTATTGTGGTATGAATGTATCACCCTTAGGAAATACGATGTTGTAATATAAAACATATTTCCTCATTTCCATACGTGAAGGAAACATGTTAAATTGGTTATCATTTTTAATTATCACTTCTCTCCTCCTAAGCCAAATCAAAAATGTAATTTGTTGATGTAATTATACCACGCATCTATGAATATTCCTACTTACGCATGGTATGTACCACCGAATTGTCCAACTACAAATGCCTTAGGCAGGTTATTTCTTAATTAGGAGCATAATTCACATAAGCAGATTGAAAGACTAAATATCCTGAAAAATCTTTATTTTTATAATATATCTTTTCTCCTGCTTTCTTAACATCATCAAATGAATCATATGTCTTAACAATTGAAATAGTATTCTTCTCTGAATTATGGTCGTATTTTTTCGCCAACAAATTCCCCGTACTTGTGTATCAACAACATAAATATGCAAAACTTCATTACCTCTCCTAGCTTCTTCGTTGCCGTCCTATAATTAAGAAACGATAGCGAAACAACTATAGTACTTCTTAGTGTGTATAATCACAACCTAGGAAGGCGAGGCATGGACGCCGAGCCAGCCCTAGGTGAGGCAGGATGCCGAATCGAGGGCGTTTCCGTAACATATCAACAACATATCCATACACACTTAGAAGTACTTAGTTGTGTAGCGTGTTTCGTATTATAGGACGGCAACGAAGAAGCCTGAGAAAACAAAAAAGTTTTGCATCATAAACCTCCGATACACAAGTACTCCAATTTCGTTCAAGAAGCCCAAAAAAATACTACCATAAAAGCCATTTATTGAAATTCAGCGCAATATCTATTTCAATAAAATTTGCTTATTATGGTAGTATGGGAGGATTCTTAACTAATTAAACCTATTTGATTGTGTTATGAATAACGATACGTTTAACGATACAACTTAGTTGCTAGTTGACCAAAAATCAACTTGTTGTTGAATTTGTTCAGTTAAAAGTTCACTTGCTTTTACAACTCCAGCTTTTTCAAAATCAGCTTGCATCTTATCCCAAGCTTTATCAAATCCGCCCTCTTTTGCCATAACGCAAGAGATAAGACCTGACCATGCAATTTCGTCTAATTTTGTTGCATATGCATTAAACTCTTCTGTTAAGTTTTGTTTGTAAACTGGTGCATAGTCTGGAATATCAAATTCATCTGCTTGTGGGAAGATTTCAGTTAAAAGTTCAACACCCCATGCATCAACTGCCTTCTTTTGAGCATCTGTATAGTTCTTAATAACATTTTCTTTTGAGTTTGTTGTATATGTTGAACCAGTAGGATCTACAACACCATCACCATATGTAGGGAATGGGTAGTTGTGGATACCAATACCTGTGTTGTATCTATATTCTGTATCCTCTTGAGAAAGTTTTTCTTCTTCTGCTGTTCTGTATCTATGACCTTCTTCATCAAGAAAATAGTTCACATCTTTAATACCCCAACCAACAAGAACTTGTGCTTCATCAGAGCATAACCAGTTTAAATATTTAACGGCTCTAACTGGGTCTTTACATGCTTTTGTGATACCAACACCCCAACCAACAGTAAGACCTTGGTTCATTAGAGAAGGAGCTTTTTGATCTTCATTCATTGTGATAGGAAGACCACAGTATGTTCTTTCTGATTTACCTTCTGACTTTAATACTGTTTCCGCATCTGCGTAATCCCAGTCTGCATCCATAATAGCAAGTACACGACCTGTTGAAAGTTTTGCAATATAATCATCATGTGTTTGTGTTGCAAAATCCGGATCAAGGATACCTTCAAGATACATACGGTTTAACCATTGATAGTATTCTTTTTGTCCTTCTGATGCATGTTTGTAAGTAGCTTCGTAACCATTTGCATCATTTACAATCCATTGACCATTATCTGGTGAAGCATTTGCAATAAATCCAGATGGATTTGCTAATGTAATATACCAGTGCCAATCAGAACAAGATAATGTAATACCAATTGTATCTAATCCATCAATAGTAGGATTTGCTGCTTTATAATCTTTAATCATCTTCTCATATTGAGCTAATGTTTTTGGAATTTCATAGTTGTTTGCTTCTAATACTGCGTATTGTAATTGTGCAGTACCGCTTGTTCTGTAAGGAATATTTCCTACACCAGCACTACATAATTGATAGATACCTGGATCGTCTTTTGTATAACGTAATTTATTGTATTCTTCTCCATATAACGCTTTGATGTTAGGGCCATATTGATCAATCAAATCTGACATATCAATCATAGCGCCTGCTGCAACAAGAGCATCTACATCTCCCTTTGCAAAGATAAGATCTGGATATTCTTCTGAAGCAATCATAAGAGAAATTCTTTGATCATCTCCATCTACTGGATAATCCATTTCTAATTTTACCCCTGTTTGTTTTGTAATTTCTTGTGCTATTGGATCTGTCCATGGATCTTCTCTTGAACCATCTGCATTATAGAATGTAAATGTAATTGGCTCTAAATCTTCAGCAGTATCTACTGTGTCTGCAGTCTTATCATCTGCTGTTGTATCCTTTGTATCTGTTGCATCCTGTTTTGTTTCGTTTGCGTCTGTTGCTACATTTTTGTTTTTAGAATTTGAACTCTTACACCCTGATAGCATAGATACTACCATACACATTATTACTAATAGTGAAACGATTCTTCTTTTTTTCAATACCTTCATAAACTTAATTTCCCCCTATATCCAATTTTCTTGCGCTGCTTGACATCTCTCATAACACATCTTATATATTAATGATTGTAAAACAATCATAATACATCAACTTCATATATGCATCAATCTTTTACTGCACCAAGTGTCATTCCACCTACAAAGTACTTCTGTAAGAATGGATATACAACTACGATAGGAATTGTTGCAATAATTGTAATCGCCATACGAATCGACTGTGGTGTTACGTTTCCAATCGCATTTTGTAGATTTGTTGTATCATGAATATTGGAAACTTTAATTGATGACTCATTCAATACTTCATACAATACATACTGTAATGTCTTCATCTTTCTTGCATAAATGTAGGTATCCATAAATGAATTCCATTGGCTTACTGCGATAAATAATGCAACCGTAGCTAACACTGGTTTACATAGTGGAAGAATAATCTTATACCAAATTCTAAAATCTGATGCCCCATCGATTCTTGCTGATTCTTGCAATGCTTCTGGAAGTCCTTCAATAAAGGAACGCATCAAGATTAAGAAGAATACTCCAATCAATCCTGGAATAATATACACTGAGAATTTATTTGTCATCTTCAATGTTCTACCAATCAACAAGTAGTCTGGTATCAATCCACCACCAACATACATTGTAATAATAAACATAATAGTAAATAGTTTATTAAAATAGAAATCTCTTCGGCTTAATACATATGCTAACATTGCTGTACAGATTGTACCTATTACTGTACCAACTACCGTTCTTGCTACCGACATTGTCAAAGGAGATAATAAATCCTTTTTCTCAAATACATATTTATAGTTATCTAATGTAAATTTACGCGGAATAATAAAGTTAACTCCTTTTATCGTATCCAATGAATCATTAAATGAAATTGCTAAAACATTTAGGAAAGGATATAAAGTAATGAATACGATTATTAGAAAGAAAACAGCCAAAAATATATCAAATCCCGTATATTTGTTTAGTGAACTCTTACGTTTGTTCTTCATACTCTCCTCCTACACTAATTTGCTATCGCTAAACTTACTAGCTACTTTGTTTGCGATAAATAATAACGCCAAACTGATTACTGATTGGAACACACCTACTGCTGTACCAAAACCATAGTTATTATTTCCAATACCAAAACGGTATGCATACCAAGACACTACGTCTGCATATTCCTGAACAATACCATTTCCAAGTAACATCTGACGTTCCATACCAGCGCCAAGTACACCACCGATACTCATAATTACTAGCACAATTATTGTAGGTCGAATTCCCGGAAGTGTAATATGCCACATTCTTCGAAATCTTCCTGCACCATCTACCTTCGCTGCTTCATACAATCCCTGATCAATTCCTGTCATCGCAGAAAGATAGATAATCGCATCCCAGCCAGTTTCTTTCCATATATTAATTACGCAAGTGATAACCCAAAACGCTGGTCCATTTGTCGTCATAAACTTAATTGGCTCTATGCCTAATTTCCCAAGTGCTTCATTAAGCACACCAGAATCTCCTAATACCATTTTTGCTATACTTGCAATAATAACCCAAGAAACAAAGTGTGGTAGATAAGATATTGTTTGTGTTACTTTCTTAAAACGCTGCATACGTAACTCGTTTAGCAAGAGCGCGAATCCAACGGAAGTTACAAATCCTAATACAATTCCGATAATACTGATTCCAAGCGTATTCCGCAATGCATTAAAGAAGCTCGCATCATGCAATAATGCTTTAAAATGGTCTAAACCAACCCACGTTCTCTCCCATACCGATAATGCAAATGTTTTCGGCTTAACATCTTGAAAAGCCATTGTCCACCCCCACAGTGGTATGTACTTAAAGATAATCAACCAAATAACAAATGGAACGGACATTAATAGTAGATATCTTTGCTTATACATCAATTTGAAGCTAAATTTCTCTTTTTTTATAGCTAAACTCTTATTGTTTTTACTCATTTCCCTGCCCCTTTCATTAACTTATCGTTATTATATCTAACTTTAAATTAATAAAATACCCCTCATATTTTAATAAAAAACTGTAATTTTTTCACCCCCCTGTTTTTACAATGTTAGATTTATAAGGTGTTTTTTTGTATAGAAAAAAGAGAATTTCTTTGAAACCATCTCAGAAACCCTCTTTTTATCAATCAATTTTCATCTATATTTCATTTTTCTTAAATTCTTTTGGTGTCATTCCTACATACTTTTTGAATTTTGAATAGAAATAATCAATATTATAATAACCCACTTTCTCTGATACTTGGTATACTTTCAGATTTGTATCTTGCAACAGCCTCTTTGCATTCTCTATCCGTACTTTATCAAGTGCAGTATTAAAACTTTCTCCCGTCACCTTCTTATACGTCTTTCCAAGATACGCACTATTGTAGCCAAACATCTTAGCAATAGCCTCTAATTTTAAATCCTTACTATAGTTCTTCTGGATAAATATATCCATTTTCTTAACAATACTATCAGTTCCCGCATTACCTAGTTTTTCGCTTATTTTCTTACTGTACTCAACAATTAATGATTCCAGTTCTGCTATTGACTTTGTTTGATTTACTTCTTTTGTGTAACTATCAATATCAATTACTCCCTCAATTTGACTTTCATAGCTAGACTTTAAATTATTAAGAAGTAAAATTGTATTATTAATAACCGTTATTTTTATTTGCGATTCCTTCATTAATCGGTATCTGCATTTTTCCAACATACCATGTATGCACTTTTCTATTCCAGTCAAATCACCAATTTCCATACAATCACTCAAACTTATTAACGTATCTTCCTGTTTGTTTTCTATCTCCTGTTGAAGCAACCTCATAGAGATAATATTTTTTGTACCATACAGAAATCTTTGTCCTGCCAAGTACTGTGCACATTCAAAACTATAGCAAATATCTCTCAGACAAGTTACTTCTTGTCCAATTACTATGAGAAAGCCTTCACCATATCTTTCTTTTACATATGTATTGTTTTCCTCAAGCTTAGCAACATTCGTTTGCAGAGTATCTCCCTTTATAATTAGGGCTATTCTCTCACCTAACACAAGATACTCATATCTATTTAGTCCTGCTAGTATCAGCCTTGTCTTTTCCTTGTAATCCTCATCCATATAAAATCTTTCGTTACTAAGTATGATAACATGAAACTTTTTGTAATTATAATCAAATTCAAACTTCTTAATTTCCTTCTCAATAATCTCAATTGTTTCTTGCTTCATCAACAGATTATATATGACATTCTGTCTTGCCTTTATTCGATTCTTTGCTTTCTCCTCTTGAACCAAACCTTCCCTCTCTTTTTTCTCCATTTCTTTATCTAAATCACTCTTAATATCGCAAACATATCGATACAATTCATCCTCATCAATTGGTTTTAGTAGATACCCTCTAACTCCTAATGATATCGCTGATTTTGCATATTCAAAGTCAGAATAACCTGTTAGAATAAGAAAATGTCCTTTATATCCCGCTTCCCTTGCCGCTTCTATAAGCTCCAACCCTGTCATAGCAGGCATCCTTACATCCACAAGTACCATGTCAGGTTGCCGTTTCAGCACTACAGCCAATCCATCTTCTCCATCAGATGCTTCTTCCACTATGGTAAATCCCATCTCTTCCCACGAAAGCAACGTGCGAATTCCCTCTCTAACCGTTTGCTCATCATCAATAATTACTACTTTATACATTTTTCCCTCTCCTCTATAACAATTACCCCTGATACTCTCCTCTTGGTATCACAATTTGTACAATTGTTTTCACTAACGGTTCACTTTCTATTGTAATTCCATACTCCTCTCCATACAATAACTTTATCCTTTGATTTACATTTCTTAACCCGATATGACTTCCTGTCAGCTCTGCCGATGAATTGATACAAGATTTCATCTCGCTTAATTTCTCTTCATTTATTCCAATTCCATTATCAATTACTTGTATGCAGATTGTATTGTCAATCTCATCTACTTGAATTGCTATATGTCCAATTCCCTTCTTCATCTCTATACCATGTATCATCGCATTCTCTACAATTGGCTGCAAAATAAGTGGTATTATATATATTTCCTCCACATCACAATTTATTTGAATTGCATAGGTAACTCGATCTTCAAATCGATACTTCTGTATTCGCAGATACGATTCAACCATGTTAAGCTCTTCTTTCAATGTTACTTGCTTATCCATGACTTGCAAGTTATGTCGCATTATCTTAGCAAGCATCTTTACGATATCTTCAATCTCTTCCTGTCCTTTCGACCTTGCTTTCATACGAATTGTTTCTAATGTGTTATATTAGAAATGTGGATTAATTTGACTTGCAAGCATACTAAACTGCATCTCTTTCTGCCTACTATATAGCATTTCCTTTTGCACTTGTTCCTCATATACTTGGGTTATTAATGTTTCGATACTCTCTATCATCAATCCTAAATCTTCATAAAGATAACTGATTTCATCTTCTCCACCTATCTTTTCTGCAATATCAAACTGCCCCCTTGAAGCTTTATGCATCTGATTTTTAAATGTATTAATACGACTACTAAAATTCCATGCAAATATTGTTATAACCGAAATTGCAATTACAAAGCTCACCATAATAATCATTATACTTTTTTGACTTTGTTGGTTCGCCTTTTTTAGAATGTCTTCATACGGATGAATACTCACTACAGAAATATGGTCATCAAGACCCGCATAGGTAATCGGTATTACTGTCAAAACTGCCTCTTCCCCTTGGTAAATAACATTCTTACACTTTTCTTTCTTCGGCATCTCGTTATATATCTTTAGTAGCTCCTCATCATTGGTATCATTCGAATTCCTGTAGATAATCTCCTCATCGTTTAATATTACTACCGTTTCTGTTGCATGTTCTCGAATCGGAAACAGAATTCGTTCCCCCTTCATTGCAATAACTGCAATACCAACGTTCTCACCTTCCTTCGTTCGTATTATTCGCGAGAAGGATAGATACTTCTTATAGTTCATAGAGTCCTCATGGAATGCGCATATTAACCGCCCATTTGCATTTATTGTCTTCTTAAACCACGGTAAACTTGCTACTTCATCATTAATAATTGCCACCTTCAGATTCTGTGATAACGACGGATTATTAAAGTAAAAGCAGATATTTTCAATTTCTCTTTTATAATAGATGGAACATTCTTCACGCAATCGCTTATTCAACGTATTATAGTCATTAAAAAGCTCCTCTGATACATCATAATAATGCGTCCCTAATTTTTCTATAATCTCAATAAAATATAGTCGCTGTGATGCTTCCGCTATCGTCCGAACATTCTCAAGGATTCCTTCTGCAATTAATTGCAGTTCCGATATTTCTGAACTTTTATTTTGCTGTATCAGAATATTTTTCGTTCCGTTTATCAAATACAAACTAACAAACAACATCGGAAAAAAACCTCCGATAATATAGATAAGAAACATTTTTCGTCTTATTGTAAGTCCTTTTTTTAGCTTTTTTGTAAATTTAATTTTCCCAACACTTTCCCCTGTTTTCATTGTTATCCTCTTATACATTTTCTAATACTTTTTTCTTAGTATAACAATATTTTTGTGCACTGTCACTGTTTTTTCTCTTGTACAGCTTTAAAAAGGCGCTTATTTTTGAATAATCTGTCGTTTTATAACTATCGGTGGAGAAGATTATTTCTTTGATAACTCTTTGCTTTTCAATAAAAAAACAACTTCTCTCTGGTTTTTGACATAACTGTGTTCCCCAAACACAATTTATTTCATTCAACCAGTAGAGAAGTTGTTTTCTTATTTGCTTACGAATATTTTATTACTTTTATTTTATTTCTTTTTATTTTATTTCTTTTTATTTAGTTCTTACTTTACCTAGTTCGTAACTACTTTCCATACGCCCCATTGTTGTGATTCATCTGGTGCGTCACCTAGTGTCCACCATTTTGCTTCAAATATTTTTCCATTATAGCTTACTCGATCACCTGCTACATAGATTTTAGCACTATCATATGCTGCATACGTAGATGGTTTTTCTGGCTCTGGATCTGGTGTTGGCTCACTAGGTTTTGAAGGTTGTTCTGCCTCCTTATCAAGCAATGCTTTTGCTGTATCATAGATGGCATTAAGTAGACTAAACTGTGCATTTTTTGAATCCTGTGTTATCTCCCAAATCATGATACCACCAGCATTATTACATGCCCATGTTGTCTTATCTTTCATTGTATTAATTCCATTATAGTAAACCGTTGTACCGTTGATTACTGCAGAATCCTTATATGCATTCTCTGAATTTTTCGCTACGATGTCAGCATAGGAAGCCCAATTTGGTCTTTCATAGAATGGAACACCTAACACAACTTTATCTTTGCTTAATCCTCTTGTTTTTGTCCAATACTCACCACATTGAACTGCAAAATTATATGGTGAATGACCAGAACCTGCATTGCCATCATAAGCCATTACGTTAACCCAGTCTAACATCTGAAGTACTTTATCTGTTTGACCATATCCCGTAGAACCGTTACCTACAACTGCTGCTGTTAATAACTTTCCTCTGCTCTTTAACCCTTGCTTGAGGTATGTCATAAATGTTTCATATTGTGCACTTGTATTCGATCTTGGATATTCCCAGTCGATATCAACACCATCAAATCCATATGTATCAACTACACCAAGAATACTATCAGCCAACTTTTTACATTTTGCATCTGTATTAGTCGCTTGAACAAATGTATTCTCTAATTCAACCCCATTATAAGACCAACCACCTACAGCAATTAATACTTTAACACCACTGTTATGTGCTGTTGATACTAATTTATTCACTACCGTTTTATTCGCTAAATCACGAATGTTTCCATCTGTAGTTGGAATAGCAAATGCATAGTTAATATGAGTCAACTTACTGAATTGTACGTTGTTTACAACATCACCATACCAATCAGGGAAATATGCAACTCTCTTAAAGGAATCAAACGCATTTGTTGTATTTGATTTATCTGGTGTTGTATCTTCTGTTGGAGGTACAACTACTGCCTCGTTACCTGTACTCGATAATGAAAATACTTTTCCATCTGAGATTTTTCTTACAGTAAACTTCACATTAGAACTAGTTGTTGCAGACGCATTAGCATACAGTATAGAATCACTTGCATTCACTGCAACATATTTATTATTCGCTATTGCTTGAAGAACCACTTCGTTATTGCCTGTTGTTGTAACATTGAATTTTTCCCATGTGCTAATCTTGCTGCTTCTAGCAAGTAACTGATTCTTTTCATCAATTACTGCACATAGATATTTTCCATTTGCAGAAGATAGGAATGAAACTGTGCCATCTGTATTGTTAACAATCTTGAACGATTCCCAACCTGCTGCATTTGCTCTATCCGCAACCAATGGGCTTGCACCTGTATCTTCCGCACAAACGTATTTGCTATTACTACTTGATTGTATACTAACATATTCGCTTATCTGCTTGTTAAATGGTGTTACAGTTCCTGGAAGTTTTGACTTCATTGCACTGTAAATCTGTGTGTTTGCCCATGCTTGGTTTGCACCTACCGTTGACCATTTTGTACGAATTGTTGCTGCGCTATCATTGTAGATATCTACCTTGCTTGGGTTATGATTATAGATTCCCCACGAGCTGTTTCCTGTTACTTTATAACTCCAAGAAGTATAATGTAAACCATTTTTATTAAAACTGTTTAACACATAGTCCCATGCATTGGATAATGCAAAGCAAGTAAATTCTCCAACAAAACTTGGTACATTATAGCCTGCGTTATTAATACCATTTACAAAACTATTACATGAATTTACCTGTCCATTATAATCGCTAACAGAATTCCAAGTATAATGATGATATTCATACACTACATTTTCCCAACCATATGTTGTTGGTTTTGGAAGATTACTTGTTCCCCAACAAGATTCCATAATGATAATATGATCTGCATCTATCTTACGAATTGCTTTGTAGATTTCATCATATAAATTCCAATGTAAATCATATGTAGTACCAGCTTTAATTCCTGGCTCATTCAATAAGTCATATGCAGCGACTGCCGGATTACCTTTATAGTGGTTTGCTATTTGCTCCCATAGCCATATTGTCTTAGATCGATTATAGTTATTCCAATATAATTGATATCCATCATTTATCTCGCCTGAATGGTCCATACCATTTTGTGAGCCAAATGTTCCATGCAAATCAAGGATTACATAGATTCCTCTTTTACTGCAGTTTTCAACAAACCAGTCTAATCTTTTGAATGCATTTGCTTTTAAATTGCCGTTATCATCACATAGATTCATATATGTGAATGGCACACGAATTACGCTCATTCCTAGTTCCGCACAATTATCAAAGTCTTTCTCAGTCCAGTAGTTATCCTCGTATACAGCAAGCAACTCATCCCTTACTGTGTTGCCGAATCTTTTACTGAACGTATTCATAATTGTTTTTTGATCCGATGCATTTGATGGGTTCATCCAAGATTCTTGTACTAACCAACCACCTGCATTCGTTCCTCTTAGATAAATTGTTTCCCCTTGACCAGATAAATTTCGTATCGTTGTTCCATTTGTTTTAAGAAAATCATCCTCTGTAAATCCTGTGGAAGCTGCTTTTGCTTTTTTAATTTGTGGCGTTAAATTAAATGGAAGCATTGTAATACATAGAACAATCGCCAGAAGTGCTTTTAGCAATCTACAATGATTTTTCATTCTTATCTCCCTTTCCCTTATTAATTTTATAATGTTGGTCTCAAAGTCATACTTTTTCATGCAAGCATGAAACGTATGACCTTTTGACCCTTGTATCATTTTATGAGTTGCCCGACAAATGAGGTATTATAAATCTGCCTCTTTGTCATATTGTTCCTTGAAAATTTAATATATTATCTTCTATTGAGAGAAGTGATAATCTTTTGATATTTTTCACTCTGCATAGATTAGTTTCCGCAAC
>NZ_JAVBNS010000251.1:0-14619 GCF_031551385.1 Anaerosporobacter sp. | reverse complement strand
TATTAATATAGAGAATAACACAATACAAAAGACGATGTGGAATATGTCATTACTTGTATTAGCTGGATCAATTGTCGCCATAACTGCGAATACAATGGATGCCGCACCACGCAGTCCAGCCCAAGAGACTAATATCTGCTGATTCAACTTACACTTAAAAGGTGACATTAAGGCAAACACAGATAACGGTCTTGCTATAAATGTCAAGAATAGCGCAATTAACATAGATGGTAAAAATACTTTTGGCAACTGCGAAGGAAACGCAAGCAGACCCAATAAAAAGAATACAAGAATCTGCATTAATCCCGTTGTTCCATCAAAGAAATTAACAAGAGCTTTCTTGTTTGCTATCGGTTTATTTCCTAATATCACACCTACTAAATACGCGCTTAAATAACCATTTCCCCCAACCATAGATGGTAAGGCATATGCTAATATAGCAACTGCCACAACAAAGATAAGATCAAACCCCTCCGTTGCAAAATGAAAATGCTTCAAAAATTCATACGCTAAAAATGCAATTACGACTCCGAATAAAATACCAAATACAATCTGTGCAATAATCATTAAAAGGATCTCGCTACCATTAGCTTCTCCCTTCATAACTGCAAGCACAATCGCAGTTAACATATACGAGCAAGGGTCATTACTACCACTTTCCACTTCGAGTAATGATGCCGAATTGTCTTTTAAATTCAATCGTTTGGAACGTAAAATTGAGAATACAGATGCTGCATCTGTAGAACTAATAACAGAACCTATCAACATGCTTTCCCAGAAAGCAAAATGTAAGACAGAATAACAGAATAATCCAGTGAATAACGCAGTTAAGATAACTCCAACCGAGGATAGTAATATTGCTTTTACTGCAATTGGCTTTGCTTCACTCCACTTTGTACCAAATCCACCATAAAACATAATAAAAATCAATGCTACCGAACAAATTCTTTCTGCCACATAGAAATTATCGAACGGTATTTTAAAAATCCCATCTGACCCCATAGACATTCCTAACAATATAAATGCTAATAATGTCGGTATACCTAGTCGACTTGTTATCTTGTTAAGGACTACACAGGCGAATATAATAATAGCGGCAACTAATAAGTATACTTGCAATTCAATCTCTCCCTTACTTTTTATTTGTCGTTTATATATCTCCATATAGAGCATTACAAACATCACTATATTAGATTACTATAAATAGTTCTCCCTAACAAGTAAAAAAATAAAATTTATAAAAAAACTATTTTTATTAAGTTTTTATAAACTCAGAAAGGACAATCTCTGATTTCATTCAAAGATTTCCCTTATTATCTAACTATCGCTATTTACTACTCTATCCTTCAAGTTACTATTCTGCGAGAACGAATTTTCCAAAACCCCGAACGCACCAATCCGCTCCCCTTCTCCATACCTACCATGAAAATCCGAGCCGCCTGTAATATGCAAGTTATATCTCTTTGCTATCTCTAAACACCTTTCGATATCTTGCTCTTTATTCTTCGGATGATACACTTCAATTCCTGCAAGTCCCACCTCTACTAATTCAGGAATTATCGCATAACTATCATATTGTCCCGGATGCGCTAACACGGCTACTCCACCAAGTTCATGAATATAGCCAACTGCCTCGATTGGATTATTATATTCAAACTCTAGTTTTGCAATTGGCGGCAATCCATCTTTTCCTGTTTTAAATAGCTCTTTGTACAATCCACCATATAATGATGTACAAAGCCCATTTTCGATGAATTCCTCCATAATCATTTGCTTGTAGATACACAAGCTAGGCCCTACTTTTTGATAAAGACGTTTCCAATCTAGTGGATATCCCGCTTTTTCTAACGCATAGATAACTTTATCCATCTCCCATTTCAAAGAATTTCGAACAGGCAAACAATACTCTTCTATCTGCGACATTCCATATTCATCTAATCCATACCCTAATATATGAATCTGCTTCTTACTCTCACTTTCCATGCAAGAAATCTCAATGCCCATAGAGACAGGAAAATCAAGTTCTTTTCCCGCCTCTAACATTTCCTCTTTCCCTGCAAATGTATCATGGTCTGCAAGCACAATCGCCTCAAGATTTCGCTCTTTTGCCTCCTGAACCAATCTGTATGGTGAATATTCTCCATCAGACCAGTAAGAATGCACATGCATATCAATCATCTTAACAACTTGCCTCCGCTAGTACTTCGTTTGCATACTCCATACGATAATCAAGAGAAACAATCTTTTTCTCTCTCATCTCAAATCTACGATCTGCTAATGTTTGAATCGCAATATCATCATGGAAAACACCAAGCATTGCTGTTCCTTCTGCTTTTAAATCTAATATCAATTGCATTACCCATTCCTTGCTCACCTTATCAAGAGAAGCAGTTGGCTCATCTAATAAGATAAAACGAGGACTTGTAATCAATGCATTGGCAATATTAAGACGTTGCTTCTCTCCACCACTAAATGTAGATGGATACATATCCCATAACTGTGATGCTATTCCAACACATTCTAGGTATCTCTGCGCTTTTTTTCTTGCAATCAATTCACTTACACCTCTTGCTGTTTGCGTTTGAATTAAAATATCAAGTGCAGAAACTCTTGGAATCACATTAAAGAACTGAGAAACATAACCGATTTCTTTTCTTCGAAGTTCAATAATCTCCCAAGGTTGGGCTGTAGCTAAATCAATCTTCCTCCCATTTTCTTTTGTATACCAAACATGACCTCCTGTTGGTGCATACGTTCTATAGATACATTTTAATAAAGAAGATTTACCACAACCACTTGGACCTGTAATTGCTGTTAATGTCCCAGCTTCAATTTCAAGATTAATAGAGTCAAAACCATCTATTTGTGCATCATTTCGAATATGCATGATAAATTCTTTACTTAGATTTTCAACCTTTACCATTCTACACTACCTTTCTTTCTCTGTTTTCTAATACTGTCTTCATTCCTTCTGCTATATACTCTTCACACTTGCTATACACTTGCTCTGAACTATATGCACATACCATATACTTTCCTTGCTCTGTCAATACCGCATTTACTTTACAAGCATGACTTGACAGAATCGCCACTGCCGCCGCAAAATCCCATATCTTTAGATGCGAATTCAGATACACTCTATTTTTCCAACTTATTATTTTACATATCTCTAAGGAAGCGCAACCTTCATAGCGAACCCCTCGAAAGTTTTGACAAAGATGATATGGATTCACTCCCATATATTCAAGGTCTCTCATCGTCTTATGCCCCATGTAGAGCAGACATTCTTGCGGCATATAATGATCTTCGGTAGCTATTTCATAATGGTTCTTACCCTCATACATGATGTCTTCCTCCACATCATATACCCAGCCATAATATAGATATCCATTTTTAAATAACGCAACAGATATCGCATAATCTCTGCCAAGACATGCATAGTTGCTTGTTCCATCAATCGGATCAATTACCCATGTCCAAGCGATATCTTCCGATGTTGTATCATCGTTTTTCTCTGCATAAAGATATAGCGATTCTTCTATTCCTGTCTTATTAACCCACGAGCAGTCATTCACCGAATTTTCTATCCCTTCCTCACCTAAGAAGATATGTTTTGGATATTGTTTTACTATGCGTGTTATAATATATTTTTGTGCCCAACGGTCATGATTCGTTACGATGTCACTACAACCGTCTTTTTCCTCAACTTTTAACATTTCTTTCTTACGCTTTAATGTAAGCTTTTTCCCACATTCAGCAATTAATTCTCTTGCAAATGCAATCAATTCATTTTCCATAGAATTGTCCCCTAAACTATATCGCAATTTTGCTACGATAGTGAATGTCCATAACTTTCTCACCATCTACAAATGCTGTTAGAATAACTGGTTTCTTTGCTTCATAACTTACAATAAGTAAGTCTGCTAATTTACCTTCCTCAATCGAACCAAGAATATCGTCTACCCGTACGGCACATGCGGGATTATAGGTAGCTAAATTCACTGCATCTGGCAATGTTGTGATACCCATGTCATAAATCTTGAATATCGAATGTAAAAGTGCTGCTGGAAAATAATCGGATACTAAGATATCTGCACAATTTGCTTTTATTGCATCGAGTGCTGATAGATTGTTGGAATGAGAACGTCCCATCAAAATGTTATTCGCACCTACAACTACCTTCAAACCTCTCTCATGCGCTTCCTTCGCTACCTCTAACTCTAATGGAAACTCACAAATATTCACATGAAGATTTTCTGTTACATAATCTAGTTTCTCTATACTTTCATCATCATGAGAAGCAATTGGAATACCAGCTTCTTTCGCCATATTCGCTGCTGTACATATTTGATTTGCTGTTAATTTTGCCGTATTCATACGCTCCTCTAAGTACTTATCCTTATCTTCTTCTGATTTTGAATTACCAATAACATGATCTTTGAAGAATTGGATATCTCTATACTGTCCTTGCCCCGGTGTATGGTCAACAAACGAAAGCAATTGCATCTCTTTATTGTCAATAAATTTAACTAACATATCATAGCCATCTACATTCGTTATATCAAATCGGCAATGAAAACGATGACGAATCAAATGATCTCCATCATTATGCTTTCTAATGACTTCTACTAATTTTTTGTGATTCTCTGGTGTTCTAAGAGCAGTCTTTGGACTTTCTGACTTTCCTGCTGCCACTGTTCCATCCATTATTGTCAACGAATGATACATAGACGTAATACCTTGACACACTAATTGTTTTTCCTGTTCACAGATTGCAACATTAAAATCAATTAAACTCTGTGGTCTTGGCTGTGCTACACGTTCAATATTATCCGAATGCAAGTCGATAAATCCAGGCATTACATAATTACCTCTTGCATCTATCATTTCATCCACTTCGTAATAGTTCTCTTTCACATACATCTCATCAATTTTACTGATTTTATTTCCTTCAATTACTACGGCTGCACTGTCTAATACTCTATCTTTTAGGACTACTTTTGCATTATAAATTACTGTTTTATACATATTAATAACCTTGCCCTTTCTTATGCTAATCTTGTTGATACACGGATTGCTACGCATGACCTTTTTACCCTTGTATCATAGTAGTGAACTTACCAATGTTTGTGTATATTCATGTAATGGGTCTTCTAGTATCTGATCTGTCAATCCTTCTTCTACAACTCTTCCGCCAAGCATTACCATTGTTCTATCTGCCATCATACGAATAACTGCCAAATCATGACTTACAATCATCATTGCGATTCCAAGTTCTTGCTGGATTGTTCGAATTAAATCAAGAACCTTCGCCTGCACGCTTAAATCTAATCCTGTTGTCACCTCATCTAAGAATAGAATTGGAGGATTATTTGCCAATGCTTTTGATATCTGTACACGCTGTTGCATACCACCTGAGAATACTTTTGGTGCATCTTTCATACGCTCCACTGGGATTTCTACATGACGAAGAAGTGTTTCGCATCTCTCTATCATATTTCCTGTATTTCTTTCCCCTGCTGCAATTAATTTCTCTGCAACATTTGCCCCCGAAGAAAGTCCCATTCTTAACCCTAGCATTGGATTTTGATACACCATTCCCATCATATGATTTCTTAGATATCGTTTATTTTGACTACTGCTATCATAGATATTTACTTCTCCATCTTGGTACAAAGTCAGATACGCTTCTCCGCTTGTAACTGGTTGATCAAAATATAATGATTTTAATAATGTGCTTTTTCCTGAACCTGATTCTCCAACAATACCAAGGATTTCTC
This sequence comes from Anaerosporobacter sp., assembly GCF_031551385.1. Lineage (GTDB taxonomy): Bacteria > Bacillota > Clostridia > Lachnospirales > Lachnospiraceae > Anaerosporobacter. The sequence goes on along the minus strand of NZ_JAVBNS010000251.1, from coordinate 8,839 downwards.
CTTCATATAATTGAAAATTCACATCACGAACTGCCCATATTGTATTACATACTGGACAACGTCCTTTCTCTAACTCTTTATGCTCCTTGCAATAGTCACAACCATCTCCGAAACGCACATTAATGTTTTTCCCTTCCAAAACTGGTTTTCTTCTATTCTCAATCATGCTCATCCTTTTAGTCCTCCATCTGTTCTCGACGTTTTTTACAATACCCTGTATCAGAACATTGATAGTATCGAACATTATGTTCCGAATCAAATAACTCATCAAAAAAGACATGCTCTGCTCCACATAAGTGACAACGGCGTCCCGACATATCTTCTTTTCGGAATGGATGGTCCTCAAATGCTAACGATTCTACCTTTGTATAAGGTGGTACTGCATAGATCTTCTTTTCACGTCCTGCTCCAAACAGATATAGGCAAGAAGATTCACTTAGTTTTGGATTATCATATCTTGGTATTGGACTTGGACTCATAATATATCTGTTATTCACAGTTACTGGGTGATCCGCTCCTCTAAATGGCGTTCCTTTCTTCAATAGCTGTTCAAACAAATTCACCCAAATCCCTGTATATTCTCCATCTCCATGCAATTCTCTTGTTACTTCTTCGTGTGGAGATACCCCACGTAATGGTTCAGGGCTTGGCACTTGCAATACAAGAACTTGATCCTCTCTTAACGCTTCTTCTGGCACTCTATGTCTTGATTGAATAATGTCAGCCTTCTCAGTATCTGTTGTTATTTCTACACCTGTCGTAGCGCAAATCAACTTTTTGATACTTACTGCATTCACACTATCGTCATTTCCTTGATCAATTACCTTTAATGTATCCTTAGGTCCGATTAAAGACATGGTAAGCTGAATTCCACCTGTTCCCCATCCACGTCCAATTGGTAATTCTCTCGAACCAAATGGAACTTGATATCCCGGAATGGCTATTCCTTTTAATATACTGCGGCGAATCTCTCTTTTTGAACCCTCATCTAAGAATGCAAAATTATAATCCATGTCCCGCATTTCTTTTTCATTTATTTTTCTTACTTCCATTTCATTCACTTCCAATCCGGTCATCATACGTTGCTTTCCTCCTTCTTCTTTCGACTTCTTAAAGAATCAAGTTTTGATTGGAATGTAACATAATGTGGCAATTTAAGATGTGATATAAAACCGTTCATCTCTAAACAATCTCCATGTAATAATACAAATTCCATATCACTTGTTGGACTATCCAGTGAAAGTCTAAGGGCATTATCTAATACTGCCATTGCGATTGCTTTCGTATCATTACGTCCAATCACACAACCATATCCTACTCCGATTCCCTTTTTATCTGGTTTTTCTCCCATCAGTCCTTCTACTTCTGTTACATAGATATCCCCAACATACCATTCTTCTCCATCTTCTAATGGATAATCAATCTCTACTTCGATTTTCCCATAACGAAGTTCACCAATTGTCGGATGTGATGCTCCAAATCCACGGATATCACTGTATGCAAGTCCTGAAACATATCCTGTATCCGCTCTTGTTAGTGTCTGCAAGATTGCACTTCTTGGTGCTGGAAGTGGTAATTTTTCCATTGTAATATCACAAGGCTCTGATGCATCTTCCTCAACTTGTTCTATTAACCCTTCTTCTCTTAGCAAATCTAAAACACGAGGTGCTGTATCCGATAACTCTACCGCTGTTCCCTCTTCTCTATCATTATCCCCTTGTCTTTCAAAGGATTCTTTCCATTGTTGTACTTCTTCTTCTTTTTCTGTCAATAAATCAAAGTTTAATAATCTATGTACATAGTCATATGTTGGCCCTAATTGCTGTCCACCTGGAATATCCTTGAAGGCAGAACTAATACGTCTTCTAATATGCATCTCTTCACTCGAAATTGTTCGTGATGTGTAATTTCTCTGTAATGTGGAACGATATGCTCTAAGTAAAAATACCGCCTCTTCTTGACTTCCTTCACATTGTTTTAATGCTAATGCTGCATAATCTGGTGCATACAATCCTGCTTCCGACATTACACGATCAATTAATAATGCCATTCTATTCTTAATTACTTCTATCTCTAATGCCTGTTCTCCATTAGAACGGTATTGTTTTAGCAGCTCTATTGAAGCATCAATCGCTTCACTTCCTCCTGTTACTGCCACGTATCCCATATTACTTACCTCCTACTTTACTTGTTCTTGGAATTGCCATAAAATCTCCCGCTTCTGTACAAAACAATAAATCAATTCCACATGGAAATTCATATTCCTGCTCATTACGTGCCTCTAACCATGTAACTGCTTCACTTGGAAGTGAAATAGCTATCTTTTCCTTTATGCCAGGACCTGATAGTAAAATATTCTCTCCCTCTGTTAGGCTATCCACTACAATAACATACGTCGCACTCTTATGTGGCTCGGCTAATGTTCCAATTTTCCCACTATTAAGCAGTTCATCCACTTCTTCTTGTGACATTTCCGCTTTTGGTATTAACACAAAATCTGCTTCTTCAATCGTAGAAAAAACTGCCATTGTTTGCTCTCTTAGTTCTTCAATCAAGTCCATATTGTTATGCACATAATACTGACAGCGATTATCAAGTACAGTTAATCCAACTAGAGTAAGTACCTTATTGTCACATTCCATCTTTTCTACTACTTCTTGTATCGAAAATATTTTCCCTGGTCTTGCCATTGCATTCATACATGCTTTAAATACAATCTGACAATCAAAAACCATATCTAATTCGTTATTAGAAACCACGTTTTTTCCTCCTGAATCTTACTTAATAATTAACATCTAATGTGTCAAATTTTACTTTTGTTTCTTCATGCATTCGAATTTCCATCTGCTCTCTTTTGTATTGCTTCTTCTCTTCTTTTTCTAAGACCGTTACAATCTCTTCTGCCTCTGGTAGTTCACCCTTTAATACGGCGTCAATGATTGCTGCATGAAAAACTTTTTCTCGGTTGTCTCCTGCCATCACTGCGAATCCTTTTACACCCTCTACTTCAACCATTGCCTCACATGCTAGCATCTCACCTAGATAGAAATCTGCTTTTGCAACCGTCTCTTTCATTCGAATCAAAACCATTGTTTTTGATGGGTTACGTAGCACTTTGATGGTGTATTTCTTCATGACTGGTTGAACAAGAACATTTAACACTTCCATCTCACATTTTGCCAGAATCCTAGATAATCTTTTCTTATCCATCTTATATTGCTCCTCACTTCATAATTGGTATTATTTGTTTCTTTCCTTTAACGCGGTAAATCCGATTTCCATACAGTATGTAAATAGTAATATAATAATAATTGCTACAATTGCCTGCCCATACGCATAACGAGTCATACTATTCGCAACGACATATCCAATACCGCCAGCTCCTACCGTACCAAGTACTGCCGATGCTGCAAAGTTATTCTCAAAACTAATCGATGTCCATGCTAATAAACTAGTAAACGCTGATGGTAATACTGCACGAAAGAATATCTTTATCTTTCCAGCTCCCATTGCTCTTAATGCTTCCATTGTGTCTTCGGAAACTTCTTCAAAACATTGAGCAAAACATTTGGCAAAGAATGCGGTACTTGAGATACACATACCGATAACTCCTGCTGTTGAACCAAATCCTACACACACCAATACAAGAAGCACCCAGATAATACTTGGAATCGCTCGTAAGAATGTAAAAATGGCTGATAGTAAAACCGATAGAAACCGAAATGGTGTAATATTTCTTGCCATAAATACTGCTAAGAACATTCCTCCAACAAGACTATAGATCGTTGCAAGTATTGCTACCGCTATCGACTCAAACAATGCATGTATTGTAATATCCAATGCACTAAAATCAATCTTTACTAGTTTTGAAAGGGCATCTGGAATCTGAGAAATTCCTTGAAAGAGCTGAACCCAGTCCATCTTCATCGTATATACCGAAATAGCACCGATTACGATAAAACATACTAAAAAAATCTTGATGCCACGTTCTCTTGTTGGATCTGCCGTCTGAATTTTTCCGTTCTTTTGATACCGAACGCCAACTTCTTTCTTCTCATCCTCTTTCGAATTTATATATCCTTGCTTTACCAAAGTTGCATCCATTACACGAGCACCTTCTTTCTAAGAAAATTTGTCAGTAAATCAACTACAATTACAATCATGGCTACTAATAAAATCGTTGCCATGGCTGAATGATATCGGAATAATTTGATATATCCCATCATAACCAATCCAATTCCGCCACCGCCTACAGCTCCTACAAGTGTAGAAGAACGAATATTAATCTCTAATGCATAAAGAATCCATGATACAACACCAGCCAAGCACTCTGGTATAATCGCCTGTGTCGTTGTTGTAAAACGATTCGCACCTACTGACTGCATTGCTTCCAAGCTCTCATCCCCGATTTCATCTATCGTTTCAATAAATGCACGAGTCAGAAATCCGGTACTCTGTATGAGTAGTGCCAGCATACCTACTACACTTCCTATTCCGAACGCCATAATAAGTACGAATATCCATATCATATTCGGAATATTTCGTTGAACAGATGCTATCAAACGAACAATCTTTCTAAGGGGTTTCCATGGACAGGTTGCTTTCGCTCCTAAGAACGCCAATATCATTGATGTTATCGTTGCAAACAACGTTGCTGCAATCGCCATACTTACGGTTTGAAAGATTCCTTTTACTATCATGTTTGGTTCTGCAAGTTTTGGTGGCATCAAATCATCTCGTATAAACAACCAGAAGTTATCCATATTCATAAGAAGTTCCCACGGTTTATATTTTGTCATAACAGAAGATATAACAAATAACGCTAATACAACTAGTACAATAATTAAAAATTGTCTTGATTCCTTTTTTGATTTTATAGCGATTCGATTCCTTCTATCCGCCATCTATGACACCTGCCCCTTCTCTAACCCAACTGTTAATTCTGCAATTGGTGTTTCATAGATTCGCTCAATCATATCATCTGTCAATTTCTCTGGTACATCATCAAACACAACTCGTCCTTTATGGATTCCTATAATTCGATCTGCATATGTTTTTGCCACATCTACTTGATGCAGATTAACAATACATGCTATGTTTCTCTCTTTTGACATCTTATGAATTTGATCCATAATTATCTTTGATGAACTTGGGTCTAATGACGCTATCGGTTCATCACAGAGCAATAAACTTGGTTCTTGCATCAATGCTCTTGCGATGCCTACTCGTTGCTTTTGCCCACCAGATAATTCTCCTGCTCGTTTATATATATTTTCTTTCAGTCCAATCATATCTAGTATCTCTAGTGCCTTCTTCTTATCTTCTTCCGAGTATCTGCCAAACATAGAATCTACGGTTGACATATAACCAAGCCTTCCATGTAACACATTCTGAAATACAGATAATCGGTATACCAAGTTAAAGGACTGAAATATCATTCCAATTCGTCGTCGTAATAATTTAAGTGATTTTTCTTCTTTTATTGTTGTAATTTCTTTTCCTTCAAACAGAATGCTTCCATCGGTTGCATCTATCATTCGATTGATACATCGCAGTACTGTTGATTTTCCTGCTCCGGAAGGGCCGATAATAACTACCAGCTCCCCTTCCTTCACAGAAAAACTTACATCTTCTACTGCTTTTGTTGTCGTATAGTATTTTTTAAGATGTGAGATTTCTAATAACGTGCTCATTCTTCCCCCCGTACTAATCTGTTAATTCATATTTTTCTTGAAGTTCACGAATATAGGCATATTCACTATCCTCAATTGCTACATATCTTGTATCTGGATCGCCAAAGTATTCTTCTTCATCGTAGTTTAATAAGAATTCAATAACTAAATCCTTTAATTCTTGTGGTATATCTCCCTTAATTGCAACTGGACTTCCTGGGATTACTGGTGATTCATAGATTATCTTGAATTCCGATTCATTTACAATGCCTTCTTTTATCAAGTTTTCTAATGTTGCTGATGATACTGCTGCCGCATCTACATTTCCTTGTACAACGGCTTCCACTGAGTTTGGATGTGAACCTGAATACGTAGCCGATTTAAAGAATTTTCCATCTACATGAAGCTCATCAAATGTTAGTTTATTATCTATTAATGTTAATATTTCATTACATGGCACTACATTTCCTGATGTTGATGCTGCATCAACGAATGCAAATGTTCTTCCTTCTAAATCTTCAAGACAGTTAATATCACTATCTGCTTGTGTAATAAAATATGATTGATATCCTGTATTTCCGTTCTTTCCTAATACGCATACACTTTCTGCTCCTGCACGATCAACCGCTGTTATATAAGAGAACGGTCCTAATTGTGCTAATTGTGCATTCCCTGTTCTTAGTGCTTCCACTGCTGCATTATAGTCTGTCGCACGGTATACATTTACTGGAATTCCGATTACTTCACTCAAATCTTTTGCCATATTGTCTCGAAGCTGTACAGATTTCTCTGTATCTTCACCAGGAATCATAATGAAATTAAATTCATCAATTCCCCATTTCTTCTCTGCTCCAGATTTCTTCGCTCCACATCCAGACATCGAAACAACTAAACTTACCATAACCGCTGCTGCAACAATTTTCTTCAAACATCTCTTAATCATTTTTCATTTCTCCTTTTTAGAAATCAGTTTCGTTAGATAATTGCGAAACTCTCAATATACTTGACTGCTTCTTGATTAATGTACATCAACTAAAAAACGATAGCAAAACATCTTTAGTACTTCTTGGTGTATACTCCACAACCTAGGAAGGCGAGGCATGGACGCCGAGCCAGCCTGAACTGAGGCAGGATGCCGAATCGAAGGCGTTTCCGTAACTTTTGGATATCTTATCTGTATACACCTAGAAGTACTTAGATGTGTCGCGTGTTTTGTGTTAATGTACGTTCATCAAGAAGCCTACACAACATAAATTGAGTTTCGCAATTACCCAAATTAGTTTCGTACTTGCTACACTCCTATATAACCGTTTTTGCGTAAAGGTGCCATTTACTCTATGTGAAATCGATGTTAATTTGCTTGTGGGGTTCTTGACTACGCATTTTCTTCTTGCTACTATTTAAGTGTAAGTTTGAAACTCTTACTATATTTAATTGCTTCTTAGCATTATCGTTCTAACAAAACGCGTTTCACAATCACCCAAATATTCATATCAGGAGGTGTATCCTTATTATGAGAGGAACTATGGAAAATGTTACTTGGGAATATATTTTAGACTCTTTTATTAAAGACTTTGAAAAACACAAATATCAAAAAGACCAGAAAATGCCCACCGAAAATGAAACGGCTGTTAAGTTTGGTGTTAATCGTAATGAAGTTCGATTGGTTTATAAAAAACTCAAAGATCTTGGCTACATCTATTCCGTTCAAGGTCGTGGCAGCTTTTTTTGTGGAAAACGCATTAAGATTCCTTTATCTATGGTAAAGGGTGGAAGTTTTAGCAAGAAGATGAAGGAACTTGGTATTCCTTATCGTACAGAAAATGTGGAAGCCAGAGTGATTCATTATAATTCCAATATCTATGAAGAATTACAGGCAGCTGAGGACGAAGTTGTATGGAAAATTACGCTTCTTCGATTCCTATATGATGAGCCTGTCGCTATTCATACAAGGTATATGAGAGAAAAGTTTTTCCCGAATCTCTCACAAGACGCACAGACGATTCTCTCTTCCAGAGAGTACTTACATAGTAATGGTTTTTCAGAGGTGGACGGCGCAGAAGGCCAGATGGCAATTTTACCGATTTCGCATAAAAAACGCACCTTGCTTAACATGCGTAACAAGCAGGAAGCAATGGTGCTGACAGGGAAAACGATTCATTTAATTGATGATTGTATATTAGAATTGTATTGTACCACGTATCGGGATGATCGGTTTATATTTTTGTTGTCGTGAGGGGGCTGGGGATTGCAGGTATATACGCAGAAAAATAGCCGAAATGGTTTTCGTTTTGAAAAACCATTTCGGCTATCTTTATTACTTCTAAAAACTTGCTTTTGAATATAGAATTTCTATTTTTTTATTTACCTCATCAGAGGATAAGATACTTTTTAAGGCTACAACAAATTCATCTTGATTATTACATATTGGGGGTTAAAATCCAATCTATCATCAATCACATTACCTCCAACTGTTATTGCAACGGGATAATCGTTCTCTGGTTTTGAATACAATAATAACAAATTATTATCCCTCATATACTTCACTTAACAATCTTCTATTTGTGGTTCACGAAGTTGTAATAGTTGTATAATATTTCACCCTTCCTTATTGTTCCATTTTTCACCTTTGTCCTTTATTGCTAATTTTCTATGCAATTTAACATCTTGTACAATTTTATAAATTGATATTACTTTTTCGAACATTTTCCAGCATTTATATACAAATTCCAAGAGATATATTTCATCTTCTCCATACTTAACCATGTGTTCGTATGGATCATATTCCCAATTTTCATGCCCAATAGCATTTCTAATCTTTCTTTCAAAATCTGGCATTAAATTATCAAAATATTTTTTCCTTTCAACAAACTTCAACTTAAATCCATTCGTTAGTTTCTTAAATGCATCGACTGAATTTATAGTCTTATTATTGATAGTTATATCAATTGGCATTTCATTATAACTATCTCTTTCAATAATGTTATTTAACATTATTACTAGTTCATATACATTTAATAAATTTTCATAAACCGATATATAAATATCTTTTATATCATCGAAATTAGTTGTTGTAAGAGTATATTCTTCGTAAATCAGACTATGTTTATCCTCATCAACATAGTCTAATACTGTTGCTGGTATAAAATAACAATAATTATTCTAAT
>NZ_JAVBNS010000189.1:0-21152 GCF_031551385.1 Anaerosporobacter sp. | reverse complement strand
AAAGATAGAATAGAAAAATTCTCTATGACTCAAAAATGGTGTAATAAGAAAACCGATTTTTGGAATCATAGAGAATTTTTTCTATAAAAATAGTTTTATTAAATAAAAAAAGTGTGAAACATTGAATATTCTAGGGATTTTGAATAAAACTACTTGACAAAAGACAAGATGGAAATTAAGATAATAGTAATAATTAGCTAAAATTAGCTAACAAGAATATGGTAGATATTGCGCCACAATAAAATGTTTATCATAATAAAAATGCTTTTATAATGTTTGTTCTAGTCAACATTTTGATAAAAACAAATGAAGAAGGGGAAAAATTATGGCTAAAGCAGTGAAATTAGCAGATATTGCTGTTAAATTAAATGTTAGTACGGTAACAGTTTCGAAAGCCTTGTCGAATCAAAAGGGTGTAAGTGAGGAACTTAGAGAAAAAATCAAGAGATTAGCTGATGATATGGGATATCGCCAACCGTCAACGATTAAGAAAGAAGCAGAGAATACAAGCTACAATATTGGTGTTGTTATAGGGGAATTGTTCCTTGATAAATACCAATCATTCTATTGGCAGATGTATCAAGCTGTTACGACAAAAGGTGTTTCAAAAGGTTGCTTTACCTTATTAGAAGTAGTTAGTAAGGAAGAAGAGAATGGTTTGTATATGCCGAAATTAATACAGGAACAAAAAGTAGATGGTCTTATCGTAATTGGTAGATTAAATGATGCTTATTTGGCTCAAATTAATAAATTTGCAGGAGTACCAATTATGTATCTTGATTTTTATAATGATAAAGAAACTTGTGATGCGGTTATATCGAACAGTTATTTTGGTTCTTATATGTTAACGAAACATCTAATTGAGATGGGACATAGAAAAATTGCTTATGTAGGAACTATTTTAGCAACAGATAGTATAACAGATCGTTATTTTGGATATGCCAAAGCTCTAATGGAGCAAGGGATAGAAATTAATAACGATTGGGTTATCAATGATCGTACAGCAGATATAGCGAAGATTTATGTTGATCCTAAAACATTGTTATTGGAAGATATGCCTACAGCATATGTATGTAATTGTGACTTAACGGCTAGTTATGTTGTTAAAATATTGCAAGAAGCAGGATATAAAGTACCAGAAGATATCTCAATTGTTGGTTTCGATAACTATCTATATCCAGGAATGTGTGATGTTGGAATTACTTCTTATGAAGTTGATTTTAAAGAAATGGCAAAAAATGCGATAAACAGTATGGTGAAGAAGATAACAAATACGATGTATAAATCAGGAGTAGTTATTGTTCAAGGAAAAGTAATACACAAGGAAAGTGTTGCACGAATCAACTAGATATGTGTTTCGGTTCAAATGATAAAAGATAAGCACATTTTACATAGGTATCGAATATAATGAAACAAACCGCCTATGGAGAGATTATGTGGCTACAATTAGTTTGTGTTTGATTGTGAAGGACGAGGCTGCCAGACTAGACAATTGTCTTAAATCAGTAGCAGAGGCTGTTGATGAAATTATTATAGTAGATACAGGCTCTACAGATGAAACAAAAGAAATTGCAAAGAGATATACAGAACATGTCTATGATTTCGCGTGGTGTGACGATTTTTCAGCAGCTCGGAATGAATCGTTTCGATATGCAACCAAAGATTATATATTGTGGTTAGATGCGGATGATATCTTAAAGCCAGAAGACTGTGAGAAGTTGCAGGAATTGAAGATGATAATACCTGAACATACAGACGTGGTATATTTTATCTATAATTATGCATTTGATAATAACGGTAATCCAACGTTAACATTTAAAAGAGAACGTTTGGTGAAACGAAGTGCTAATCCAAGATGGGTAGGTTTTATTCATGAGTATATTGAAATTCAAGGGAATACACTTGAATCAGATATCGTTGTTACTCATACTCGTGAGCATGGGAATGCCGACCGTAATCTGAATATTTATAAGAAAAAGATGGAAGAAGGAGTTTGGTTTTCGTCAAGAGATCAGTACTATTATGGAAAAGAACTATATTATCATGGTATGTTTGATGAATGCATAGAGGCTCTTGAGAAGTTCATTGCGTTATCAGGCTGGATTGAAGATGAACTGGATGCAAATAATAGGCTTGCTGATTGCTATTTATGGAAGAAGGATTATAGTAAAGCAAGGCAATGTATCTATCGAAATTTTGATAAGGCAATACCGAGAGCGGAATCTTTGTTTCGGTTAGCAAAAACATATCAGGCAGAGAGAAGATATGCAGAAGCGATATATTGGTATGAATTAATTTATAATACGAGTAAGCCAATGGATACAATGGGATTTCTGTTCGATGAATATTGGACTTGGATGCCACGTATTGAACTGTGTGTGTGCTATTATTATACAGGAAATGTCGCGAAAGCAATTGAGCAAAATGATTTGGCGGCAGTATATGTGCCAAATAATGATGCAGTTAAATTTAATCGTACATTTTTTGATTCTCAGGAAAGTTCACCTCTTTGAATTAAAAAATCGTTGCGTAATAAGTATGAATTGAAGCCAACGGCTCGTAAGACAGGAAGATAACTGTTTTACGAGCCGTTGTTTTGCAAACTATTCAAATATTACCTTTCCCATATTTATTTTGGGGTAGCATCACAAGTAATTTATGGTAAATATGGTTATAGATTCTGAAAGAATTGTTGATTATATAGCGCACTTTTATTAGTAGAATCGAGTTCCAATACTTTGTCGTTATATTTTATAGATTCAGCAAGGTTTCCTTTTTTATAGTGGCATACACAGAGTTGAATAAGGGAAGAAATCTTTTTCGAATATGCCTCTTGATTGATAATCGGATGGAGAGAATCTTCAATTATCGTTTGATACCAGTAAATTGCTTGGTCGGTCTGATTCATTTGATAGAAAAGTGTTGCGATTGTATAGCACATGTTGATGCTTGGAACGTATTGTTTCATATAACGAAATGCATACTCTAAGGCATTGCTATATTGTTCCTGAATTTCATAACAGGCAATGATATATTCATAGGCACGTTTAATTTCATAGGAATTGTCGTAGGAATCGTCTAGAAAATCAGTTAATATAGTGATACAACGCTCATAATTTTTCGCCATGAATAACTCTCCACCAAAGAAATATTTTTCATGAGGAAGAAGGGAATACCCATCTGCGATTCTCTTTTCGTAGTTTGGTATATATCTTGAATAGTGTCCGTGGTCGCTTGTATGGGTAATATGAATTAAGGAATCATAACGAGTTCCTTGAACGACTAATTCTTCATGTACAAAGTAACGCCAGTAGAATCCAGCACCATTGCGTATTAATTTATCTCGTGGAATAGAGAGGATACATTCCCCCTTTTCATTGAATGTGATGTCGTAAATCATGGAAACGATATCGATAGTTGGTGATAGGTTTTGTTTTAATTTAAATAGGGCAAGGCGGTCTTTTTCAAGTAGGATGTCATCAGCATCTAACCACAGTATATATTCTTTTGTTGCCAGTGAGAATGCGTAATTTCTTGCAGCAGAAAAATCATTAATCCAAGTGAAATGGTAGTCCATATCACAATAGTCCCTAATAATAGCTTTTGTTCCATCTGTAGAGCCGGTATCAACAATGATATACTCGTCAACAACACCCTTTACAGATTCTAAGCAGGCACGTAAACACTGTTCTTCGTTTTTGACAATCATACATAAACTAATTGTTATCATATTACATCACCTATTCCTCTTTTGATTTATATGCAGTTTCAATTAATTTTAGGTTGTTTTGTAATCTGGTATCATCAGGAGTATAGGTAAGAGCTTCTTTGGCAAATGACAACGCTTCTTCGTATCTACCAAGATAAAAACAGGCAATTGCACCGAAATCATATAAGGTATCTCCCCAAGAACTTTCTTCATCTAGATAAGATCCTGTTCGGCGTGTATTTGATAAAGCATCTTTAACAAGTTGGTATAGGGTAAGCCAATCCTGTTTACTATATGCGATTTTTGCATATGCAATATAGGTTTCTCTTACAGCAGGAGCTTCTAATATCGCTTTTTCTAACCAGTTAATTGCCTCATCTGTCTGATTTTGCATGTTGTAGCAGTTGGCGATAAAGCGCATGGAGGCACATCGTTCTTCTTTCCAAGTGGCAGTAGGGAGTGTTAAATGATATTTAAGTGTTTCGATTGCTTGTGGATACATCTCATGAAACATATATTCTCTGCCCAGATAGTGAATATTGCGGTCATAGAGAGGGTAATCTTTTGCAGAAAGTTCAAGTAGTTTTAAGTAATTACTTCTTGATTTTGAAACATCTGGATAATGTTTGAGATGGATTCCTTGATGAATCGCATAGTTATCACGTCCACTTCCACTATATTCAAGAACTTCATGTACAGGATAAATCCATTTGAAATCTTTTCGTTTATGAATCTTTTCATATAGAAATGTGACGATTGGAGTACCATCTGGATGGAAACCAAAGGTATAAGAATATCGAAGTCTTGTAGTTTTATCCGTCCAGACTTCTTCTATTTTTTCTCTCCAGCCAGGTTCGAAGAGTTCATCAAAATCTGTACAGACGCAGATATCAACATCTTCTGGGACGAAAGCTAGGGATTCGTTTCTAGCAATATCAAACCGCCATGGTTCGATATGAATGGAGTGCACCTCAACTCCAAGAGATGTAAGCAGGAGAACGGTATTATCTGTAGAACCTGTGTCTGCAACTACGATATAATCGGCTTCTGACATGGAAGAGACCCACTTTTGCACAAATTTCTCTTCGTTTTTGGATATTGCATAGACGCATATTTTATATTTGCACATAACAAACCTCCTTAGGTGATGTAGTATAGATTGGATAAGTGGCAAATTTACTAGTTATTTAATTAATATGAAAGATGCAGTTCTTGTATTATGCTTTTTGTGATTTGTGTTCACAATTGTATCTTGGAGAGTGAAATTTTGAATCGTTATTGTTTCTATTATTAAAGGACGACTGTATCAATTGGAATGAGGTTTTTCGTTGATATTGTCGTCCTTCATCTTTTAACTTAGAAACATTTTGATAAATGCGATGTTTTAAGTTGAAGTACATCAGTTAGAAAACATTTATCATGTTAACTCGTACCTAAAGCAGCATTTAAGAATACGTTAACAACACCCTCTGTTGAATCGGCAGCAGCATATACTACGAATAATACACGTGTACCAGCGGCAACAGAGGCATTAATTGTTCTGCTTGCACCATTTGAATCATTTGTTGCAGGTGCATCAAATGTTATATTGGCACCAGCTAGAGGTGAGAAGGTAGTACTTGTAGCAGATGCAACATATACTTGTGCTGTAATTGTAGCATTATCAGCTGTTACGGATTGACCAACTGCACTAGCAGAGATGGAAGTGAATGTTAAAGCTCTTGGCGCTATGAATGCAAAGGATTGTATATTGTTTACTACTGTGATATCTGCGTTAATTGTAATGATCTGATTTGTATTGTTACCGAAACCAATGATAGCAGCATTTCTTGGGTCGTTTCCAGTGTCTACACCTAATGCAATGTTATCTCCTGAGGCGTATGCGATGATTCCGCCAGTACCATTTGCACCAGGAGCACCAGTAGCACCAGTAGGGCCGGTAGGGCCAGTAGGACCATTAGCACCATTAAGACCAGTAGGACCAGTAGGACCAGCAACACCATTAGTACCATTAAGGCCGGTAGGGCCAGTAGCGCCTCTAGGGCCAGTAGGACCAGTAGCACCTCTAGGGCCTATAGGACCTCTGCAACAGCGATGACAGCAGTTGCAATTACAACGTGGATTGCAAGAATTGTTGCATTCAGAGGAAAAATTAGATTCGCACATGAAATCACTCCATTAATATTATTTAAAATTTATTTTGTATCATTAATATTTATTAACCATAATTGTATGTGGTTTCGTAAAAATAAGAATGATGGAATCAATACTTTTTTTTGTAAGAATAACAAGTATTGATAGTATATACTATTCTTGGAATTACAATATGTGACAAAATTCTAGATTATTTATGAAAGAAGATGAAACATAAGAAAAAGTAGAACATGTAAAAAACGTTTACATGTTCTACTTTTTTTGACATTATTCTAATATATCATAAGCTTGCGAAGTTGAATCCTTTTTGTAAACATGCAAAGTGTTTTCTCTATCACATGTTGCTAGGAATACTTCTGATGGTTCGTTAACTTGATGTGCTTTTAGTTGAGTGTGTAACCAAGATTCATTTTTACCAGTATGCTTTAGGTTATCAGTCATGATATGTCCATCAATAATCACGTTTGCAACAAGGTAATCTTGATTAAGAGTTAGATTCATATCTTTTCCTGTTATTGGACGTTCATCTGCCAGAGGAAGAATACTAAGCTTGCCATTTGGTTCAAGGATAATTGTTTGAATTGTGGATAAGTCAAAGTAACCAGCTACTCTACATTGACATAAAAATTCGCCAAGGTCAAGTTTTGCTTTTCGTAAGCTTTTTTCATAGATAACACCATTATCATATAAAACAGCAGGTTTTCCTGTAGCAATACGGCGGAACTTAATTGACTTGCTCGTTAATTCGGAGATTAATATTACGATAAGAGCATAAACAATCATAGCAGTAAAAGGTTTAGCGGCATCTGTGAATTCTGTTGTTGCCATTTCTGCAGCAATAGAACCGATTGTGATACCATTGATATAATCAAACATAGTTAATTGGGACATCTCTCGAATACCCATTAACTTGCTGAGAATGAATAAGGTAACAATAGAACCGAGAGAAGTAAGTATTACTTGTATAATTTCCATAATGTCTCCTATCTGCGCTAATTTGAATTGTATTTTGAAGCGAATTTAAGAGTAGTATGTTCTGATTTTATAAGAATTATGTAGGATTTAACATAGAAAAAAGACCTATCTTTCGATAGGTCTAAACAAGCTTGTTATGTCTATTGTAAAATAAGCGTGAATAAATCACAATTAAGCAATTTTGTTAACAGCTACACTTAAGCGAGAAATTTTTCTTGCAGAAGTATTTTTGTGATAAACACCTTTTTTAGTTGCTTTATCAATTTCACTAATTGCATCTCTTAAGCAAGCTTTAGCAGTTGCAACATCACCAGCAGCTACAGCAGCGTCTACTTTCTTGATAGCAGTCTTTACTTTAGATTTAATTGCTTTGTTTCTCATTGTTCTGATTTCAGTAACTGTAATTCTTTTTTTAGCAGATTTAATGTTAGCCAATCTGTACACCTCCAAAAAATAGTTTATAATAATAAGTTATTAAGTTTTTGTTTCATTAGTCCCCGGACACGGACGTGCTAATGTAAACATACTCATATATTGTAGTATAAGAACGAAATTCTGTCAATACATAATTTCGAGATTTAATGGAAAAACTGAATGTAATGCAATTTACGAATGCAAAACTTTGTAGGTTTTCAAGCATATTTGCTGTTGTCCTCTAACAAAAAACACGCTACACACCTAAGAACTTCTAAGTGTGTACGGATTGATATCAAAAATGGTACGGAAACGCCTTCGATTCGGCATCCTGCCTCAGGTGAGGACGACGATACCAATTTGAACCCGCCTCAAGTAGCGTATTTTGGCGAATTACTTCGTTATCGTCCTCGTCTTGCGCTAGCAAGACTTCGTCCTCTGGCCTTGTAATTCACCAAAATTCACTGCTTGAGGTCGAAGATTTTTGAAGTGGATATTTTGCGAATGCGAAGGCAGTTGAATGAGGCGTAGCGGGCTACGCTGATTGAAACTAACGAACGCATTCACAAAATAGCAACTTCAAAAACGAGGTTTAAATTGGTATTGCCGTCCTAACTCGGCGTCCATGCCTCGCCTTCCTAGGTTGTGAATGTACACACTAAGAAGTTCTATAGGTGTTTCGCTATCGTTTTTTCGTTAGAGTACACCAGCAAATATGCAAGGAAAGGGAATGAAGTTTTGCATATTAACTTTGCTGAGACACAAGTACATGGAAAATGACAAAGGAATAAGAAAAGAAATAGGAAAAGGAATAAGAAAGGATAGAGAGTGTGATATGAAAGAAGAATTAAAGAGAAGTAATGCAAGTTGTAATGCGAGGACAGACTTGGCATTGGAAGTAAGAGAAAGTTTTGAAGAAGATAATGTTGAGATATCTGGTGTTGTATTGGAAGAAGATTATGTGAAAGATAAGGATATTAAAATTACAAGGGTGGTTATTAAAGATAAGCATGGGCAGGAGGCAATGGGAAAACCGATGGGGACGTATATTACAATAGAAGCTCCTCATCTTCAAGAGGATGATGAATCTTATCATGAACCATTGACTGAGGAGATTGTAAGATATATCAAAGAGCTTCTTGGTGATTATGAAAAGGGGGAAGTTCTTATTGCGGGGCTTGGCAATCGGGAGGTAACACCAGATGCACTTGGGCCAAAAGTAGTTGATAACTTATTTGTAACAAGACATCTTATTAAAGAATATGGGGAGGAATTTAAGACAAAAAACAAAATGGAGTCAATGAGTGCCATTGCGCCAGGGGTTATGGGGCAAACAGGTATGGAGACAAGCGAGATTTTGAAGGGAATTATCAAACAGACAAAGCCAAAATGTATTATTGCAATCGATGCGCTGGCAGCACGAAGTGTATCAAGATTAAACACAACAATACAGATTACGGATACAGGAATTAGCCCAGGTTCAGGTGTTGGAAACCATAGAAATGCATTAAATGAGGAGTGTCTTGGTGTAAAAGTAATTGCGATTGGCGTTCCTACCGTTGTAGATGGTGCGACGATAGTGAATGATACATTGGAACGTTTTTTAGATGGAAAAGGCTTCTCAGAGAAAGAAATGTATACATTTATGGCAGAGGTAAGAGAAAAGATGGTTTGCAACATGTTCGTAACGCCAAAAGGAATTGATGATGCAGTAAAGAGAATTAGTTACACTATTTCAGAAGCATTGAATCAATGTTTTTGCCAAGCAATGTAAATCACAACAGTTTTCGCTAATGTACTATAACATAAGATTTATGATACAAGTGAGTCGCGAATACCTTTAGTTATAGTACGTTAGCAGAAACAAAAATCATGTTAGATACTTCAACGAATAATACGAGATTGCAAGAATATAATATAAAGAAGAATTGTTAAAGGTTTCTTTGTATGCATTTAATACAGCAAGAATGGAAGGGAGGGAAATGTGAAAGCACAGTCTTTCATAGATGTGGAAAGGGTATGAATGTGATGGATAATAAGAGAAATATATGGACTTCCTTGCAGCGGATATTTTGGATTGGAGTATCTTTTCTTGCAATTATAATTATTATAAAATGTTGTGCGGTTACTACAAAAACAGATTTTTCAGATACATTTGGGCAGGTTGTGCATGAGATGATAAGTGATTTTGGTGTATCGATCTATCAAGGGCAATCTCACTATCTGTCTTATATGGTGGAGTCAACAGTTCTGCCTGAAATAGAGGATAGCAATCCTATATTCAAATTTATGACAAGCATGTTTCCCATTCAGCAGTATACAATATCGGAGAAGATGCAAATGGTTATGAATGGGGAAGAGGGAGAAGAAGATACGGATTTTATGGAAGTTATGAAATTGATGACAAATGAAAATTTTATGAGTAGGAATTCAGGATTAGGAGAAGATGATTCCACAACAGAAAGTGCGGAGCTGTTTGCAGAAGGTGAGTTATCTTATGTAGAAGGAAATCCAAGGGATTCCTATTATGAAGAAGATAGTGTGGAGGTAAATTCAACAGCAGTGGTGAATAATGCAGTGCTAAACAGAATTCAAACATTAGAGAAAGGAAGAGATTATACCTATCTAATTAAGAATTTCTACATTGTAGATAATCTTACCTATACAACGAATAAGGAATTTAATGTAGATAAGATGCTGAATAAAGATTTCTCGATAACAATCGATTCGGATAAACCACAAGTTTTAATTTATCATACACATGCTACGACGGAAGCATTTGCAGATAGTAGAAAGAACAAAGTGGAAGATACGATTGTTGGGATTGGAACGTATCTTACAGAAATACTGGAAGATGACTATGGAATTAATGTATTACATGATACAAGTACATATGATTTGATGAGTGATGGTTCAAAGGATCGAAGTAAAGCGTATGATTATTCGCTTAAAGGAGTTACTAAAATATTAGAGGAGAATCCATCAATTAAGGTGATTATAGACCTTCATAGAAATTCAGGAGATCGTGTTGTCACAACAATTGATGGTAGGGATACTGCACCAATTATGTTATTCAATGGAATGAGTAGAAATGCAAATGGCGATATTGCCTATCTTCATAATGATAATTTAGCAAATAATCTAGCATTTAGTTTGCAAGTTGAGTTACAGGGAATGAAAGAGTATCCAACATTAATGAAACGAATCTATCTAAAGAATTATCGATACAACTTGCATCTGTTACCGAGAGCGTTGCTAGTAGAGTTAGGAAGTTCGAATAATACAGTGGAGGAAGCACGCAATGCAATGATCCCTTTTGCCAAAGTATTGTATCAAGTGTTATCAGGAAATACAACAAAGTAACATCGTGAACGCGCAAATCTTCTTGTGTCTGCTAGTTTCGTATGATATAATGCTTCATAGAAATATGGATAATAAGCCGATTATAGGTCGACAGTTTCGAGTGTATTTTGTCGGTCTAGGCTCAGGAGGAATATATATGGCGCATATCGACCAGAGTAAAATAAGAAATTTTTGTATTATAGCACATATTGATCATGGTAAATCAACATTAGCAGACAGAATTATTGAAAAAACAGGTCTACTTACAAGTAGAGAGATGCAGGCACAAGTGCTTGATAACATGGAATTAGAGCGTGAAAGAGGTATCACAATTAAAGCACAGACTGTTCGTATTGTATATAAATCGAACGACGGTGAGGAGTATATCTTCAATTTAATTGATACTCCAGGGCATGTTGACTTTAATTATGAGGTATCTCGAAGCCTTGCAGCGTGTGAAGGAGCTATTCTGGTAGTAGATGCTGCACAAGGTATTGAGGCACAGACATTAGCAAATGTATATCTTGCACTTGATCATAATCTTGATATTATGCCAGTTATCAATAAGATTGACTTACCAAGTGCAGAACCAGATCGTGTTAAGAATGAGATTGAAGATGTAATAGGTTTAGAGGCTGGAGATGCACCGCTTATCTCAGCGAAGAATGGTATTAATATTGAAGAAGTATTGGAACAGATTATAACAAAGATTCCAGCACCACAAGGAGATGCAGAAGCTCCGTTGCAAGCATTGATCTTTGATTCTATCTATGATGCATACAAGGGAGTTATTATCTTTTGTCGTGTAAAAGAAGGTACTGTAAAACGTGGTACTATGCTTAAGATGATGGCAACAGGAGCAACAGCAGATGTTGTTGAAATCGGTTACTTTGGTGCAGGACAATTTATTCCTTGCGATGAGTTGTCGGCAGGTATGGTTGGTTATATTACAGCAAGCCTTAAGAATGTAAAGGATACTCGTGTAGGTGATACGGTTACCGATGCAAACAACCCATGTGCTACAGCGTTGCCAGGTTATAAGAAAGTAAATCCAATGGTTTACTGTGGTATGTATCCAGCAGATGGTGCTAAGTATGGTGATTTACGTGATGCGTTAGAGAAATTACAATTAAATGATGCAGCATTACAATTTGAAGCAGAGACATCGGTTGCATTAGGATTTGGTTTCCGTTGTGGATTCTTAGGATTACTACACCTTGAGATTATTCAAGAACGTCTTGAGAGAGAATATAATCTTGATATTGTAACGACTGCACCAGGTGTTGTTTATAAAGTATATAAGACGGACGGACAAGTGATTGAAGTAACAAATCCATCGAACTTGCCAAATCCATCTGAGATTCTATACATGGAAGAACCAATTGTTAGTGCAGAAATCATGGTAACAAAAGAATATGTTGGTACGATTATGACATTGTGTCAAGAAAGACGTGGTGTATATCTTGGCATGGAATATATGGAGGAGACAAGAGCACTTCTTAAATATGACTTACCACTGAATGAAATTATCTATGATTTCTTCGATGCATTAAAGTCAAGATCAAAAGGATATGCATCTTTTGATTATGAAATGAAAGGATATGAAAAGTCAGATCTTGTTAAACTTGATATCCTCATTAATAAAGAAGAAGTGGATGCCTTATCATTTATCGTACATTCAGAAACTGCTTATGAGCGTGGAAGAAAGATGTGTGAAAAGCTAAAGGATGAGATTCCAAGACACTTATTTGAGATTCCAATTCAGGCAGCAATCGGAAGTAAGGTTATTTCAAGAGAAACTGTAAAAGCGATGCGTAAAGACGTTCTTGCGAAATGTTATGGTGGAGATATCTCAAGAAAGAGAAAGCTTCTTGAAAAGCAAAAAGAAGGTAAGAAGAGAATGCGTCAAGTAGGTAATGTAGAGATACCACAAAAAGCATTTATGAGTGTATTAAAATTAGATGAAGACTAGAAATATGGAGAAGAATCCAATAGGAATCTATATTCATATCCCTTTTTGTGAAGCGAAATGTGCCTATTGTGATTTCTTATCTGCACCATCAACTAGTGCAAATAAGAAACGGTATGTAGATGCTTTGATTCAACAAATCAAAGAATACTCGTATCTAAAGGAAGAATACTATGTTCGAACAATATTCATAGGAGGGGGAACACCAAGCAGTATAGAACCTATGGATATAAGAAGAATTCTTGAGACGGTATATGAAACATTTGCTGTGGAAGGGGATAGAAGCAATGTGGATAGGCAGCAGACGTTGCAAGACGGTAATGACATAGAAATTACGATAGAGGCAAATCCAGGTACGTTGACGAGAGAAAAGCTACTTATATATATAAAGAGTGGTATCAATCGAATTAGTATGGGATTGCAGTCTGTGAATAATAATGAATTAAAACTACTTGGACGTATTCACACGTATCAGCAGTTTGAAGAGAATTACCACCTTGCAAGGGAATGCGGTTTTACAAATATTAATATTGATCTTATGTCGGCTCTTCCGAATCAGACAGTTGCTACTTGGGAGAACACATTAAAGACAGTCGTTAAGTTAAATCCAGAGCATATATCAGCCTATAGTTTGATTATTGAAGAGGGAACACCATTCTATGAACGTTATGCACAAGGTGATGAGTTGCCTAGCGAGGAAGAGGATAGGCAGATGTATTATCTTACAAAGAATCTTCTGAAAGAAGCAGGATATGAGCGATATGAAATCTCAAATTACGCGAAAGCAGGATATGAGAGTAAGCATAACTCTTCTTACTGGGAGCGTATTGACTATATCGGTTTTGGGCTGGGAGCATCTTCTTGTCTGCAGAATACTCGTTTCCATAATGAAGAGGATTTGATGAGATATATAGTGCAAGGAGAATATTTGCAGAGTCAAGATGTATGTTCTACCGATGAAAACAAGATCGAGAACCCAATCAAAAAGTTTGAACAACAAGATGTACAACAGCTTACACTTGCACAGCAGATGGAAGAGTATATGTTCCTAGGTCTAAGAATGATGAAGGGCGTTGATATATCTGAATTTGAACATCAATTTGAAGTTCAGTTTGAAACAATCTATGGAAATGTTGTGAAAGAAATGATTTCGGATGATTTACTAGTTAGGAAGAATGAATATCTTATGTTAACAGAACGAGGTATTGATCTAAGTAACTATGTTATGTCAGAGTTTTTACTATAAGGAATGACAAGGACTATTGTACCAGCTAAATGATGGTAAATGGTCCTTTTTTCCTGATTTCCTACAATACAATTTCTCGCAAAATATGATATAATGGTAATAAGGACGACAATACTAATGTGAATCTCATCGTCCTAGTTAAAACTAGACAGAAGGGAATGGCAGCAATGTTACAGAGAGAAAATGTTTTAAAACATAGATGTTTAATAATTGTAGTATTGATTATATGTATGTTAGCTCCGAATATCTATACAGAAGTGCCTGTGCAGGCAAAAGGAAAGACATATAAGATAACAACAAGTACAAAGCCATGTGATACCTCCGAAAAATATACAACATATAATAAATATACAAAGCATTATTATGTGTTGCTATCTTATCTAAAAAGATTAGAGGAGGAAGGCGGTGGAACATTAGAGTTAGCGAAGGGGATATACACGATATCGAATACGCTGTATGTTCCATCGAATGTAACGATAAAGCTAAAAGATGGTGTAAAGATTGTAAAAGGAAAGAAATCAGGAACAAGCAAATTTACGGCATCGAAATCAATCTTTCAGTTTTGTGCATATTCGAAAAGCAGTAAAAAAGGCATCTATAAAAAATACAATGGAGAATCATATATATCAATCATTGGAGAGGGGACAGCCATTATCGATATGGATTATGATGAAGATGCAGTTGGGATTATGATGTGTCATAATCGTAGTATTAAGATAACAGGAATAACATTTCAAAACATGCATAGTGGACATTTCATTGAGATGGATGCATCAAAGACGGTGACAGTTAAGAATTGTACATTTAAAAATCATAAAGATTCTTATAATAACAATAAAGAAGCAATCAATCTTGATACACCAGATAAGAATACGAACGGGTTTCATGCAGATTGGAGTTCTTATGATAAAACAGCGAACGAAGATGTTTTAATCTCGGATTGTACATTCAAGAATCTGGAACGTTCCATAGGAACACATAAGTATTCACAGAATAAACTACATACGAATATACAGATTCTAAACAATACAATAACAAATTGTGATCAAGATGCCATTCGTGTAATGAATTGGAAAGAGCCAATTATCAAAGGGAATACAATAACAAATGTTGCGAATAAGAAAGCAGGACTACGTGCGATTCTTATGAGCGGAGTAACGAATCCACAGATTTCAGGAAATGTATTTAAGACAGTTTCAAGACCAATACAGATTATGCCATGGCAGAACACTGGCGACGGTGATGAATATGATATCATATACAATGCAATTAGCGATGCTTGTATTGAGATTATGAAGAACAACACATTAATTGATGGAGATGAATATTTTATTCGCTATAGTAAGGATTATGATGAATTTAAAAAGAATAAGGATAAGATTCCATTAAAGCAATAGGGAATATAAAGAACTGTCAATATACATAATAATGTGTGTTGGCAGTTTTGTTATTACAGTTCACAGTAACGTTTTCTTTATAAAAATAAAAAAAGTTGCAAAATAATCTTGACAAAAGAATTGCTTAGTGATATTTTATTTATATCGATATTAGCACTCTACTTGAATGAGTGCTAACAATCAAAAAAACCTAATGGTTCTTATTGAATAATAAGAAGGGAGTGGTCTGGTGCAGTTAGATGATAGAAAGTGGAAGATATTACAGGCAATTATTCGTACCTATTTGGAAACGGGTGAGCCAGTGGGATCAAGAACAATATCAAAAGATTCGGATTTGAATCTAAGCTCTGCAACCATTCGAAATGAAATGGCAGACCTAGAAGAATTAGGTTATATTGTTCAACCACATACTTCTGCTGGTAGAATTCCTTCTGACAAAGGATATCGCTTATATGTTGATACCTTAATGGAGGATAAAGAACAGGAAGTTCAAAGTATGAAGGAAATCTTAATCGAGAAAGCGGATAAGATGGAACTCTTGTTACAACAAGTTGCCAAGATGTTGGCACAGAATACGAACTATGCGACGATGGTAACAACACCGAAGTATCGTCATAGAAAAGTAAAGTTCGTACAATTAAGTGAAGTTGATGAGGAACAAATTCTTCTTGTTATTGTTTTAGAAGGTAACATTGCGAAGAATAAATTTATAACATCAACGCAAATAATAGAAAAAGAAATGATTCTGAAATTAAATATATTGTTGAATACATTTCTTCAAGGTTTGGATATTACAGGTATCAATTTATCCGTAATCCAGAAGATGAAAGAACAAGCAGGAGCACATGGAAGTCTTGTAAGTGACATCTTAGATGCAGTTGCAGTAGCAATTAGCGAAGAAGATGACCTTGAGATATATACAAGTGGTGCAACGAACATTTTAAAATATCCAGAACTAAGCGATACGCAAAGAGCGTCAGAATTACTCTATGCATTCGAAGAGAAGAAACTTCTAACGGATTTAGTAACGGATAAGAGAGAAGATAGAGAGAATCGTGGCATTCAGGTATATATAGGAGATGAAACACCTGTTGAATCGATGAAAGATTGTTCCGTAGTAACAGCAACTTATGAAATAGAAGAAGGTGTCTATGGAAAAGTTGGAATCATCGGTCCGAAACGTATGGATTATGAACGAGTAGTAGGAACTCTTCAGAATATGATGAGTCAACTCGATGATATTTTTAAAAAGAAATAGTAATATCTGATTAGGGGAAAGGTGGTAGTCGAAAAGTGGCTGATCAAGAAATGATGAAAGAGGAATTAGAACAAGAAACAACAGAGGAAACGGTAGAAGCTACAGTAGAAGATATCGAAGATGTTGGTGAAGAGGAAATAACGGAAAGTGATGAAGATACTGAAAAGTCATCAAAGTCCTTCTTTAAGAAAGATAAAAAGGAAAAGAAAGATAAGAAAGACGCACAAATCGAAGAATTAAAAGATAGATCCATGCGCCAAATGGCTGAATTCGAGAACTTTAGAAAACGTTCTGAAAAAGAAAAATCGCAGATGTTTGAAATTGGTGCAAAAAGTATCGTAGAAAAGATACTTCCTGTTATTGATAACTTCGAAAGAGGTTTAGGAGCAATTACAGAAGAAGAAAAAGAAAGCGCATTTGTACAAGGAATTGAAAAGATTTATAAGCAAATGGTTTCTTCTTTAGAAGAAGCAGGTGTTGTTGCAATTGAAGCAGTAGGGAAAGAGTTTGATCCAAATCTTCATAATGCAGTAATGCATGCGGAAGATGAAAATTTTGGTGAGAATACAGTATCAGATGAATTCCAAAAAGGATATATGTATAAAGATTCTGTAGTTCGCCACAGTATGGTTAAAGTTGTTAATTAATAAATAGATAAACTATTATGTATGTGAATTGATTATATTAGGAGGAAATTAATTATGAGTAAAATTATCGGTATTGACTTAGGAACAACAAATTCATGTGTAGCTTTTATGGAAGGTGGAAAACCAGTTGTTATCACGAATGCAGAAGGTGTTAGAACAACTCCATCGGTTGTTGCATTCACAAAAACAGATGAAAGATTAGTTGGTGAACCAGCAAAACGTCAAGCAGTAACAAATTCAGACAAAACAATTGCTTCAATTAAGAGACATATGGGTACAGAATATAAAGTAGCAATCGATGATAAGAAATTCTCGCCACAAGAAATTTCTGCAATGGTTCTTCAAAAATTAAAAGCAGATGCAGAAGCTTACCTTGGTGAAAAAGTAAATGAAGCAGTTATCACAGTTCCTGCATATTTTAACGATGCTCAAAGACAAGCAACAAAAGATGCTGGTAAAATCGCTGGTCTTGATGTAAAACGTATTATCAACGAGCCAACAGCAGCAGCATTAGCTTATGGTCTTGACAATGAACATGAACAAAAAATCATGGTATACGATTTAGGTGGTGGAACATTCGACGTATCTGTTATTGAAATTGGTGACGGTGTTATCGAAGTATTAGCTACAAGTGGTGATAACAGACTTGGTGGTGATGATTTCGATGAAAGAGTTACAAGATACATGATCGATGAATTCAAAAAAGCAGAAGGCGTTGATTTATCATTAGATAAAATGGCTCTTCAAAGATTAAGAGAAGCAGCTGAAAAAGCAAAGAAAGAATTATCATCAGCAACAACTACAAATATCAACTTACCATTCATCACTGCAACTGCAGAAGGTCCAAAGCATTTTGATATGAACTTAACTCGTGCTAAATTTGATGAATTAACTCATGATTTAGTAGAAAGAACAGCAACTCCAGTTCAAAACGCACTTCGTGATGCTGGTATCTCTGCAAGCGAACTTGGTCAAGTATTATTAGTTGGTGGTTCAACAAGAATTCCAGCTGTTCAAGATAAAGTAAAACAATTAACTGGTAAAGAAGCAAGTAAAACTCTTAATCCAGATGAATGTGTAGCTCTTGGTGCATCTATCCAAGGTGGTAAATTAGCAGGAGATGCAGGCGCAGGAGATATCCTTTTACTTGATGTTACTCCATTATCATTATCAATTGAAACAATGGGTGGTGTAGCTACTAAGTTAATCGAAAGAAATACAACAATTCCAACTAAGAAGAGCCAAATCTTCTCTACAGCAGCAGATAACCAAACAGCAGTTGATATCAATGTAGTTCAAGGTGAAAGACAATTCGCTAAAGATAACAAATCACTTGGACAATTCAGACTTGATGGTATCGCTCCTGCTAGAAGAGGTGTTCCTCAAATCGAAGTTACTTTCGATATCGATGCAAATGGTATCGTAAATGTATCTGCAAAAGATTTAGGTACTGGTGCTGAACAACATATCACAATCACAGCTGGTTCTAACATGTCAGATGCAGATATTGAAAAAGCAGTAAAAGAAGCTGCTGAATATGAAGCACAAGATAAAGCTCGTAAAGATGCTGTTGATACTCGTAATGATGCAGATGCTATGGTATTCCAAACAGAAAAAGCATTACAAGAAGCTGGTGATAAATTAGATGCTAACGATAAAGAAGCAGTAGAAGCTGACTTAGCTCGTTTAAAAGAATTAATCGAAAAGAGCAATCCAGAAGTTATGTCAGAAGGCGAAGTTGCAGATATCAAAGCAGCAAAAGAAACATTAATGACAAGTGCTCAAAACTTATTTGCTAAGTTATATGAACAAGCACAAGGTGCTGGTCCTGATATGTCAGGCGCAGGCCCAGATATGTCTGGTGCTGCAGATTCTTACCAAGATGATGTAGTAGATGGAGATTATAGAGAAGTTTAAGATTAGAGATAGGTAGATTTTTCTTGACGAATGTAAGAAATTTCAGTATTATAAGGCTTATGGGTCCGTCCCGAAGCAAAATGATAGGCGGTCTAATGAATAGGCTGCCTATTATTCTATCGTAATGCAAAGAATGATAAATTTGCGATATTTAATCAAAAAGAAGTCTCAATACATAGTGATTTGATTGAGATGAAGTATAGATATTTAGTGGTAGGAAAGTTGATATAGTGATGTCACAATAGAAAATACATAGTTAGATTTCTTGTGACGGTTAGGAGACAATAGCATGGCAAATAAGAGAGATTATTATGAGGTTCTTGGTGTAGCCAAAACAGCAAACGATGCGGAGATAAAGAAAGCGTATCGTGTGTTGGCAAAAAAATACCATCCAGATACAAATCCAGGTAATGCGGAAGCAGAAGCAAAGTTCAAGGAAGCGTCAGAAGCATATGCAGTATTAAGTGATGCAGATAAGAAGAGACAATATGATCAATTCGGTCATGCAGCGTTTGAAGGTGGTGCTGGTGGCGGAGCTGGTGGATTTGATTTTAATGGAATGGATATGGGAGACATCTTTGGAGATATCTTCGGAGATATCTTTGGCGGTGGAAGAAGCCGTTCACGTAGCAATAATGGTCCAATGAAGGGGCAAAACATTCGTACAAGTGTAAGAATTACTTTTGAAGAAGCAGTTTTTGGTGTTGATAAAGAATTGGATCTTACGTTAAAAGAGGATTGTGAAACTTGTCACGGAACAGGAGCAAAACCTGGAACAACTGCACAAACCTGTTCAAAATGTGATGGTAAAGGTCAAGTTGTATTCACACAACAATCACTATTTGGTATGGTAAGAAATGTGCAGGCATGTCCAGACTGCCGTGGAACAGGTAAGATTATCAAAGACAAATGTACAGATTGTAGCGGAACAGGTTACATTAGTAGAAGAAAGAAGATTACAGTTACGATTCCTGCTGGTATTGATAATGGTCAAAGTGTACGTATTCGTGGAAAGGGAGAACCAGGTGTTAACGGCGGTGAAAGAGGAGATTTACTTGTAGAAGTTGTAGTAAGCAGACATCCAATCTTCCAACGTCAAGATTATGATATCTTCTCAACAGCACCAATTTCATTTGCACAAGCAGCACTTGGTGGTGATGTAAGAATTAGTACAGTTGATGGTGATGTTTATTACACAGTAAAAGCAGGTACACAAACAGATACAAAGGTTCGTTTACGTGGTAAAGGTGTTCCAACATTACGAAACAAAGATGTTCGTGGCGATCATTATGTAACTTTAGTTGTTCAAGTTCCTACAAAATTGAATGCGGAGCAAAAAGAATTGTTACAACAATTTGATGAGTCTGTTAATGGTAAGAAAGCAGATTCGGCTGAGGGTTCTACAGAACAGCATGAAGAAAAGGGCAAGAAAAAAGGTTGGTTTAATAAATAAATTAGTGGAGAGACATTTATTCATTTGAACATGGTGGAAGTACTTGTGTACTTTAATATTTATGATGCAAAACTTTGTATATTTTCGAAGTGTCTTCACTAATGGTCTCTAATACAAAACACGCTACACACCTGAGAACTTCTAAGTGTGTACGGAGAGGTGTTTAGAAGTCACGGAAACGCCTTCGATTCGGCATCCTGCCTCAGCTCAGGCTGGCTCGGCGTCCATGCCTCGCCTTCCTAGGTTGTTGATGTACACACTAAGAAGTTCTATAGGTGTTTTCGCTATCGTTTTTTTATTAGAGCTCATTAGCGAAGACACAGGGATAGATATTGAAGTTTTTGCATGTCAAGGTTGATGATACACAAGTACGGGCAAGGTTTTGAATGAATAAATAGCTCATGATTATAGAGTAGTAGCAACGAGTAACACCATTTAAGTGTTTCAAAAGATAATAGAAAGGTTATCGGAATTGAATTTCCGATTGCCCTCAGTGTAGAATTTTATTTCATAGAAATAGCATCCTTACTTGATCTGACCCCAAAAAGTTAGACATGTTAAATGCTAAGCAACTATCAAGGATTGAATTCTGTATTGAACAGGACTCAGTCCTTTTAGTTTACTCTTTATCCGTTTGTTATTATAGTAATCTATGTACTTCTCTAATTCAA
>NZ_JAVBNS010000220.1:0-5107 GCF_031551385.1 Anaerosporobacter sp. | reverse complement strand
GATATCCATGTGCTCCATGTAGTTCTGCACCATCAACACCTGCTGCCTTTGCACGTTTTGCTCCTGCAATGAATTTTTCAATAACACTCTCTACTTCCTCTGTTGTCATCTCATGTGTTTCTTGTCCACAAACACCACATGATTTTGAAGAAGAAGACCAAACAGGTTCATTACTATTTAGATTTGAGAACGTCTCTCTTCCTGGATGATGTAGTTGCACAAGCACTTTAACATCTTCATCATGAATCGCTTGTACTGCTTTTGCAAGTGGTTCAATCTGTTCATCTCTTGCAACGCTTGCTTGCCATGGTGCTGCAACTCCATGTTCATCATCGACGCGTGTATTTTCCATAATAATCATACCAACGCCGCCTTTTACACGTTCCATTAAATATGCTAGAAAATCCTCTCCAACACATTGTTTGTCATCAGAAACTCCCATTGCTAGTGGACACATTACTACACGGTTCTTAATAGATAAGTTACCAATCTTTCCTGGCTCAAATAATTTCGAATACTTCATATGTACTATTCTCTCCTTTACTCATGTCAAATATAAAGTGTGCAGTTACCTTTCTAATAGACAAAAGGCACAGATACCTAGATAAGTACTCCCACTAACCTAATAACTGCGCCCTTGCACATTCAGTATATGACACTCGGAATTTAATGTCAATATAGGAATTTGTTCAAAATAATTTTAGTATAATTTTCATTTTCACTGGTAATACTACCTCTTGTAAAACCAAATTTAAGGAGGTATTTTTCATGCCAAGTTTATTATGTACTGTTTCAAGTTGCAGATACAATGATGAAAAATTATGTAGTTTAAATACAATTGATGTTTCAGGTGGTGCAACAAAAGAAAACACTTGCTGTAGTAGCTTTTCTGAGGCTTCAGGCTCTTCAAACTGTACTGGTTGTGGCACTTCAGAAACTAGTATCTATTGTCAAGCTCATGACTGCACACACAATGGAAATTCTACATGTCACGCTGATAGTGTAGATGTCTGTTCAGATGGCCATGCTTGTGAGTGCAAAGAAACAGCTTGTAATACTTACGCTCAAGCTTAGGAAATCAAAACTATTTGAAGCAAGTTCATTATCTAACTATCCAAAAACGACATTGCTAACTTGAACCTCATTCTAATTAGCAATGTCATTTCTATTTTTATCTATAAATCCCATACTCGAATTTCTTCATACGGATTTGTCTTCGCCAGTCCAATCCGTGTGACCGTTCCGCTAAACATCTTATAATTATTCTGTAACGTTTTGAATGCCAAAAGCATCTCCTCTATGGATAATTTCTTTGCTATCGTCGTATGCGGCATCCATTGCATTGGCAAATAAAATCTACTCATTGAAACATGATCTACAGAGGATATCGTTTCATGTACAAGTACAGATAAAGAATGTAAGTATTCACTTAATACAACTGACAGAAATATAACATGAGGATTAAAAACACCGATAGAAACCCATTGCAACATACCACGTTTCATCTCATGAACTTTATGGTCAAGCCGTTCTATCACTTCTGCTATGCTATCCTCCCTAGGGGATTCAAATGCTGCTATCGTTATATGAGGTGGCACTTTTGTTTCTATCATATATGAATTACCTGATTTCTTCGCTACTTTATCCACTAATTCTTGAATTGTTTGGTTCGTCTTTTCATCAAAATATATTGAAATCAAATACATATTCAAATACTCCTTTGCTATTTGAAAAACTTCTCTTGCTTCTATCATAACCAAATCTAATGCCAATCGCAAGATAATATCCCCCATACAGGCTTGTAAAACCTTTTTTACACTGATATAATTCGACTTAATTGATTATTATTCATACTAAATACATAAGAATACTATGTATAGTAAAATTTTGCATAGAAACACTCATACTACAGGGGGAAACACAATGAAAAAACACACGAAATACCTATCCTATATTCTCATTCTAACTTCACTACTGCTTCTTATAACAGGCTGTTCAAACAAAAGCACTCCTTCATCAACAGCTACGGAACATGATAAAACAAACGTTGTCATCGCAATATCCTCAGAACCAACTACACTTGACCCTTGTATTGGATGCGAACATGGTACAACACCTTTAATCCAAAGCACACTCGTTGAGTATAATCAAGATATGACATTTACGAACGATTTAGCAACAGATTATACCGTTAGTGATGATGGTTTAACATGGAGCTTTACGATTCGAAACGATGTTACATTTACAGACGGTGAACCTTTAACTGCTTCTGACGTTGCTTTCACTTTCAATAACGCCAAAGCCATTCAATCCACTCTTGATTTAACATTTATGGATTATGCCGTGGCAACTTCTGATTATACAGTAATATTTACTCTAAACAGACCAACGTCTACTTTCCTAAATACAATTGCAATTACTGGAATTGTTCCTGAACATGCGTACAATGAAAACTATGGAACTGCTCCTATTGGTTCTGGGCCTTTTATGTTTGTTCAATGGAATAAAGGGGAACAGCTCATGTTAAAAGCAAATGAAAATTACTATGGAACCGTTCCAAGTATCAAAAACATTACTATCGTCTTTATGACGGAAGATGCTGCCTTTGCTGCTACGAAAGCTGGCCAAGTAGATGTAGCTCTTACATCAGCTACACTAGCCACAACGGATATCTCTGGCTATTACTTAAAAACAGTAACTTCACTTGATAATCGTGGTTTTACACTACCACTTATGCCAAACGAGGGAAAGACAACAGAAAGCGGATTCCCTTATGGAAACAATGTAACTTGTAATCTTGAAATTCGTCATGCATTAGCATATGGAATTGACCGTGAACAGATTGCCAAAGTAGCATTAAATGGATTCGCTGACCCTGCCTATTCTGAAAATGATGGTATGCCTTGGAATAACTCTGAGGTTATAATCGATACTGATAAAGAATATGCCAAAAAACTTCTAGCTAACAATGGCTGGGTTGATACTGATCATGATGGAATCGTTGAAAAAGATGGTCTAAAAGCAGAATTTACTTGTATCTATCCTGCTGGTGACTCCTTCCGTCAAGCCGTTGCTCTTGCTGCTTCTACGGAAGCGAAGGAACTTGGAATCAACATTATTGTAGAGGGAACAAGTTGGGATGATATTTCCAAAAGAATGTTTTGTGATGCTGTGCTTATGGGTTGGGGTTCTTCTAATCCTTATACAAGTTATTGTCTATATCATTCAGATAATATGTTGCAAGATGACTATTACAATCCAGAAGGCTATTCAAACAAAGCAGTTGATTCTTATCTTGATGCCGCAATGAAATCTCTTACCCCAGAGGATGCTTATGAAAACTGGAAGAAAGCGCAATGGGATGGCAGCACTGGAACAGCTATGAAAGGGGATTGTCCTTGGGTTTGGCTTGTGAATATGCATCATCTATACTATGTTCGTAAAGGTCTGGATATTGGCAATCAGCAATTACATCCTCATGGAGATTCTATGCCTCTTTTGCAAAACCTAAGAAACTGGACATGGACAGATTAGGAGGAATTTTATTTGAATGTAAACAGATACATTAAAACAGTAATTAAATATGTTTTAAGAGCGTTCTCTCTTTTATTTGCAGTCAGTGTAATTGCATTTACATTAGTAAAGCTCTCTCCTGTTGATCCCGTTGGGCAATATATCCTAGGTACGGAAACCGTTTCAGCAGAACACCGTGCAGAGCTTGAAGAATACTGGGGGGTAAATGAGCCTCCAGTAAAGCAGTTCTTCCACTGGTTTGTTGCCCTACTTCATGGTGATATGGGAACTTCTATCCTTTATAAGATGCCTGTACTAACACTTATTAAAGAGAAATTTCTTAATACACTAGCACTTATGATTTGCGCTTGGACATTCTCTGGAATTATCGGGTTTTCTCTCGGCTGTGTGATGGGTGCAACAAAAGATACGCTATGTGACCGAACGATAAAGAAGCTATGCCTTTTACTATGCTCTATACCTACATTTTGGCTTGGATTACTACTACTCCTTGTGTTTTCTGTTTGGTTGGGTCTGTTTCCGATTGGATTTAGCTCTCCTATCGGAGTATTGAACCAAGATGTTAGTATCTGGCAACAGATTTATCATCTTTTTCTTCCAGCACTGTCACTTAGCCTTATGTCCTTTGCAAATGTTGCCCTACATACAAGACAAAAACTGATTGATGTTTTAGAAAGTGACTATGTTCTCTTTGCCAAAGCAAGGGGAGAAGGACGTTTCACAATATTAAGACGACATGGACTTCGCAATATCCTATTACCTGCTCTTACACTACAATTTGCTTCCTTTGCTGAATTATTCGGTGGCTCTGTACTAGCAGAGAATGTATTTTCCTATCCTGGGCTTGGTTCTGCGGTCTCTGCTGCCGGGCTAAACTCCGATGTACCACTACTTCTTGGAATTACATTATTCAGTGCTCTCTTTGTATTTACCGGCAACCTGATTGCCAATGTACTCTATGGTGTGATTGACCCTAAAATCAAGGAAGAGCAGGACTAAATTAACACAGTTACCCTATCTATTTCTGGGGGCGACTCTTGTGAAAATCAAGATTTTACATATGCAATAAGAAAGGCATAGTTATCTATATGAACAAACGAAAAAAACTATTTATACTTACAATAATAATGGTATTAATTCTTATTAGTACCTACATCGTTGGCTATTGCATTCCGGAAGATGCTACCGCTGTTGATTTCGCCAATGCCAAATTAAAACCATCATGGCAACACCTTTTTGGAACAGATTGGCTTGGCAGAGATTTGTTCGCCCGCACAATGAAAGGGCTTCGCACAAGCATAACAGTTGGACTTGTTGCTTCCGCAATTAGTGCTGTTATTGCTTTGCTTATCGGCATTGCTTCTGCTGTCGGCTCAAAAACACTCGATGCTTTTATTAACTGGGTGATTGACCTTGTAATGAGTGTTCCCCATCTCATACTAATTATGTTAATATCCTTTGCCTGTGGCCGAGGATTAAAGGGCTTGCTGATTGGAATCGCTGTTACCCATTGGACTAGTCTTGCAAGATTAATACGTGCAGAAGTGTTACAACTTCGCACAGAACATTACAT
>NZ_JAVBNS010000019.1:0-11504 GCF_031551385.1 Anaerosporobacter sp. | reverse complement strand
AACCCACTCTAAAATAATCCGCCATCATTCGTATCGTACTAAAACTGGATGCTTCAAAATTATTAATTAAGCCTCTCGAAGCTTTCTTATAAGTAACCATTCCAAGTAAAACAATACATAACACAGGTATAAAAAATGCTGTAATTAGTTTTACTTTTACACTATTTAATCGATTTAATCGATTCCGTTTCACTTTATCTTTTTTTCTATCATCTCTTTTTCTTTTTACGCTAATTTCTTTCTTCTTGTTTTTCTTCCTTGGTTTCATCACAAACGCCTCCAAACCTCACATTATACAGTACCCACTACTCTATAAAGTTAAAAATTGAAAATTAGGGCTGCTACAAAAAACGAAACTATTTGCTACAGCCCTAAAATCATGAGTATTAATTTAAATTACTTTTTCAAAATTAGTTAACGCCTAATTTTTGTTTTGCGATATTCATTAACTCTGTTTGTTTTTCAGTAAGAGTATCAAGACCATAGCCTTTTCTCTTTTCGATAAAGGAATCCCAGATTTTATCAAATTCAGCTTCTGTCTTTGCTAATAATAATTTAGGTAAAACTACACCCCATTCATTATCAATCTTAGATTTGATATCTGCTTCTTCTGTATCTGCTTGTAATGAAATATCATATTGAGATGTTGTCATAACATAAGGGAAAGTCCATTGTTCCATTTGTCCAAGTGGTTCTGGAGTAGGTACTGCCCATTTTAATGACATTGCGTTATCTTGGAACATCCAGTATGTAGAATCTGCACCGTATTGTTTGTCATAAGCAGAACGATCTGAGCTACATAATGCTTTTACATCATCATTTGCTGTTTCGATACCATCTGCATTGTAAGTCCACATATCACCTTCAACACCTAACCAAGTCATATGTTGTCCGTGTTCACTCATTAAGTATGAGAATAATTGAATTGCACGGTCTGGATTCTTACAGTTTTTAGAAATCATATTTAAACACCAACCGTTGATACCTGTACCTGGTAATGTATAGTCATCACCATTTGAGTTCTTTGGTCCATCTACTGCGATATATACACTGTTTGGATCATTTGCATATAATATTTTTTCTTGATCTGCTAAGTCTGTTCTTTGGTATAACATACAGAAGTAACGTCCTTGAGCGATTTTTTCTTCCATTTGTGCTCTCTTGTCGATGAAGATATCATCTGCTAAGTAGCCTTGTTCTCCAAGTTCACGGAAAGTTTTTAACCAACGAACTAATTCTGGATCTGTATAACGATCATAGTATTGTCCATCTTTTTCATATGGAACTGCTAAGAAGTTACATAAGTATTGGTCAAATGAAACGTTACCTGTTCCACCGAACTCATGAGCTCCGATTGGAATAATTGGTTGTCCATTGATTGTTGGGAATTGTTCTGCTGCTGCTTTTACAGCTGCTTTGAATCCTTCAGGAGTTGTCATATCAGGACTTCCGATTGCTTCATAAATATCTTTTTTAACTAAGAAAGTTTGGTTTGAAGAGATATTGTCATACTTTTCATAATCTTGAGGAGAGAATGAAGAGTTTGGATATCCGTAAACATGTCCGTCTGCTTGTGTAAACCAGCCAACACGTCCTTCATCAGCTACTTCGAACCAGTATGGGTCATATTCAGCTGCTAATTCATCTAATGCGTAAACCATACCATCTTCAACGATTTGGTTAACTTGACCTTCATACCATCCTAATGTTAAGATGTCTGGTAATGTATCAGATGCGATTAATGAGTTTAATTTTTCTGCTTCGTTACCTGCTGGTACGATAAATTCGATATTACAGCCTGTTTCTTCTGTAATTGTCTTAGATACTAAGTTTTCTCCCCATGGAGTTGTAAACCAAGAGAAGTTGATATACCAAGTAAAATCTACCTTCTCGTCAGCATGTTGTTTCCAACCTGGAGTAACTTCATCTGTTACTACATCACCAGTGTTGTCAGGTTCTGCTGGAGTGTCAGGTGTGTTTGTTTTGTCATTTGTTGTTGTAGTTACATTTTTGTCGTTAGATTTGTTGTTTTCTTTCTTGTTTCCACCACAACCAACTACAGAGAACATCATTGTTGCTGCTAAAAACAATGCGATACCCTTTTTGAAATTCTTTCTCATAGTGTTTCCTCCCTTAAAAATACATTATTGTTTATTCCTTAACTGCTCCTACCATCATACCTTTAACAAAATACTTTTGTAAGAATGGATAGACACAGCAGATAGGTAAAGTAGTGATAACCATCGCCGCTAACTTAATAGCTGTTGATGTTGTATCTGATGTCTTAATCTGTACAGATATGTTTCCTGCCATCTGTGAAGATTGTACTTGTGCAACCAATCGATATAAGAATGTTTGGATTGGTTCTAAGTCTGTACGGTTTGTCATGTACATCAAACCACCGAAGTAATCGTTCCATTGACCTACACCTGCGAATAATGCGATTGTTGCAAATACTGGTTTTGATAATGGAATAATAATCTTCATAAAGATTTTCAAGTCATGTGCTCCGTCAATTTTAGCAGATTCTTCAAGTGCTGCTGGTATCTCTTTAAAGAAGTTAATGAAGATTAACAAGTTAAAGAAATTGAATGCTGCTGGTATAATATAAACTAAGAAATTATTTAACAAGTGTAAATTTTTAAACAAAAGGAACGAAGGTATTAAACCACCTGAGAAGAACATTGTTACTGTTCCAATTGCCATATAGTATTTTCTACCAATTAATCTAGCTTTTGATAACGGATATGCTACCATTGCTGTAAACAATACATTGATTGTTGTACCGATTAACGTCTTTGCTACGGTTACCTTAAAAGCCTGTACAACACTACCATTAGAGAATACACTCTTGTAGTTTGCAAGTGAGAATTTTCTTGGCCACCAGTAGATTCCACCTTGTAGTGCATCGTTTGCATCATTAAGTGAATTTACAACAACGTACCAAATTGGATACAAGCACAAGAAACAAATTATTAACATGAAAATTACATTACATGTGTCGAATATCATCGTCCCACGAGAACGTTTGATTTTATTTTTTACTTTTGTCGTCTTCATCGAATCCCCCTCCTAGTACAATGATCTGCCAAGAAACTTCTTACTTGTCTTGTTTGCTGTAACAAGTAATATCAGAGCGATTACCGATTTGAAAAGTCCAACTGCTGTTGCATAAGAATATTTACCCATCGTCATACCAACTTGGTATACATATGTATCAATAACTTGACTTCGTGATATGTTGATTTGATTTTTAAGAATTAATATTTGGTCAAAGTTTGAATTTAGCAAACCTGACACTTGTAGGATAAGCATTAAAGCAATTGTTCCTGTAATTGATGGTAATGTGATTTTCATAATCTTTTGCATCTTTGTTGCACCATCTACGGTTGCTGCTTCATACATCTGTTGGTCAACTCCTGCGATTGCCGCTAAGTAGATAATCGCTGACCACCCCAGCTCTTTCCAGCTATCTGATATAATGGACAATCCCCAGAAGTACTTCGGATCACCCAGGAAAGAAATTGGTTCTTTAATAATATGTGCTGCTACTAATGCGTCATTGATAACGCCTGTCTTTGATAACCAAGTTACCATGATACCACCAAGTACAACCCATGAAAGGAAGTGAGGTAGGTAAGAAATTGTTTGTGCTAATTTCTTGAATTTTAGATTTCTAATTTCATTTAATAGTAATGCGAAAATGATTGGTAATGGAAATCCAATAAGTAATTTTAGAAAACTGATACCTAATGTGTTCTGCATGATACTTGCGAAATTATCATCCATGAAGAACTCTTTGAAATACGTTAGTCCCACCCAAGGTGCTTCTGCGATTGTCTTTGTAATCTTGAATTTCTTAAATGCGATTACAATACCGCCCATTGGAATGTAGTTGAATACTATCATCCATATCACACCTAACAGTGCCATTACTTGAAGATATTTTTGATTTGATAATTGTTTAAAAAAACTCTGTTTGTTTTTATACTTCTTGGTTTTTTTTGTTGCCAGAGTTGTATCTGCCATGTTCATCCCTCCGTCTTTTTTATATCTTAATTATAACGGGTTTCATATACTACGTTAATGTACCTAATTTTAAATAGGTGTCTTTTTTTTATGTTGTCTTTTATGCACTTTCATTAAAATTCTACCGAATTCCACACCTTTTTTTGTACTATAATTTGATGACCCTCTTTTATCTGCTCATACAGCTCTTCTTCTTCCAAAGAAGTATCATTATATACATTTTGATAGTATCTTGTTGCTAGGGCAATCTTCTGTTGAATAAGAATTATTTTAGCCTCTGTTAATCCAGTACTTTTCATATCTTCTTCTGGTATTGTTTTTAGAATGCTCTCTGCTCTTTGCTTACTATCTGCAATTTCATCTTCCGTTAATTCATATCCGTCTTTTAATGCCTGTTTATATAAAAGTTCATAGCGAATTGCGGTATCCATTGATTCCTGCTTCATTACTTCGCCCATTGTTCTTCCGTCTCCATAATCACGTGTCATATAATCTTCATCATTCATAAATGCAGCATATAATTGACCTTGCATTCTAGATAGTGTTACATGATACAATACTTCATCTAAGTAAATCTCTTCCTTATCAATTGTTACTACCACTGTTTCTGTGGGATTATAGCTTGCTTCACGAAACGTGAAGCAAGCTATAACAATTCCAATCACAAGCAGTGCAGCAACGACGAATATACCGATAAAATGTTTGCTTTTTATCTTTCCATCCATGCACATCACCCCTATTATTCTTCAATTCTTAAAGTTACAATACTGTGTGCCTTTACTACTAAATCTGTACCCATTCCATATTCTCTTAATGATACTGGCATATCTTTATCTTGCTTATTTAATAAAACTACAACTTTTTCTCCATCTGGATTTACGAATGCTGTTACTTCAATTTGTTCTGAATATCTTGTAGTAGCAATTCTCTTTGCTCCTCTACGAATGTACTTGCTAAAATGACCAACATAGTAATAAGAAAGTCTCTTCTCAAAAGTACCAGTTGTACAATCACACATAATTGGTGCTGCACAAAGGTTATTTACGTGATTTGGTCCACCTTTTTCATCTAATACTAAGTTCCAATCATAGTATCCATTCATACCAGCGTTTAGATTTCCAAGAATATCATGTGCATACATTTCTGCTTTATACACATCGTTTGAATCCATAAATCTGCTGAACTCTACACAACCTTCTGTAAATAATAACTCTTTATCTGGGAATTGCTCTTTTACTAAGCTAACTGCTTCAAAATGATCTCCTGTATACCAGTGGAATCCAATACCTGCAATATATTCAGATGCTTTTTCATCTTGTAAGATGTCTTTTGCTCTTTCGAACATAATCTCTTTGTTATGATCCCAGATATAAACTTTGATATCACCAAGACCTTGCTCTTTTAACGTTGGTCCAAGGTAATCGCGAACGAATTCCATCTCTTCAATTGCACTATAACGGCAAGAATCCCATTCTTGTGTTGCTTCTGGCTCGTTTTGTACGGTAATCTTTGAGATTGGAATATTGTCTGCTTGACATTCTTTAATGTATTTGCAGATATATTCTGCCCATAGCTTTCTGTATTCTTCCTTTAGTTGTCCTCCATGGTTCATCTCACCATTTGTCTTCATGAATGCTGGTGGACTCCAAGGAGATGCAAGAAATTCAATTTCATCTCTTGAAACTTCTTGTGCCAAACGAATAAATGGTACAATGTATTGATAATCTCTTTCTCTTGTGAATGTTTCAAGCTTTGTATCTGTTTCATCTTCTACATAGGCATAATTTCCAAGTGCAAAGTCACAACTATTAATATGTGTTCTAGCTAATGAATAACCGATTCCACTTTCACCAAAGTAAGCTTCTGCAATTTCTTTTTGCTTCTCTTCACTAAGTTTAGAAACTGTGTATCCAGCTGCTTCTGTAAATGCACCACCAAAACCACGAATTTCTTGATATGTAACATCAGGATATAGGTTTACAACATTCATTGCTCCTACTTCTACACCTTCTGTTACATTTGTTGTTTCTAAGAATTTACCTTCATTATAATCTGTTGTTATTGTTGTAATTTTCATCTTAATTCATTCCTCCAATCGAATATTGAATCTCTGCTGCTTCTCCGTTACGAATGCGAACTGCTGCATCACCTTTGATAACACCTTCTTCATAAGATGTTTCAGTTCCATCTTCCCATGTAACGGTTGCTGTTTGAATAACATAATTATTAGGAATTACATCTGCTTGTTTCTCAAAGTTATAAGTTACTTTTGTTTTACTGAATAATACCGCTTCTATCTTGCAATCTTCTGTAATCAGATAGCTTGGAATTGCAGGTTGTAATTGCATTACAAGTTCGCCATCTTCTACTCCAAATGGTGCTTCACCAAACATCATAATCTGCCACATATTAAGAAACTCTGCTGTTGAACCACTTAATCTTGCTACAAAACCTTTTCCACGAATCGCTTCGTTTGGATTTGCGCTACTAGCTATGAATGATGAATTTTCCAAAAGACTTCTTCCATACATCTCATAGTCAAGGAATGGTACACATGCATTATGGAAATCTTCAAAGAATTCTGTGTATAAGCCAGCTTTCAGAAGCTCTAACAGATATTTGTATTCCATATGTAACCATATTGATTCGTTCTCTAACCAACCTGGTGTAAATGCTTTACAACGACCTATCTCATAAGAAGCTTCTTGTAATGATGCATTCACTTTATACATAGATAATTTCTTATCAAACAAATCACTCTCTTTTACTTTGTTATATAACGATTTCTTCTCATTTTCTTCATTTACAATCTTCATATAACGAACAGGACCTTCTAGGAAGTATGGTAAATTAACCACTTTGAATTCCGTTGGATTAATTCCATTCTCATCTTCTGAATATTCTGTTACTTCGTAGCTAAAATAGGTTGGACATAATCCATTACCATATTCAACTGCTTTCTTAATACCTTGTTTTACTACCTCTAACCATTTTTCAAGAACAGTAACTAAGTATCCGTTTGAAAGTGCTCTCTTTTCTCCTGCTACACCAAATACTGTTTTCTCTCTATAAAGTTCCTTACAGTCATTTGCTGCATTCCAGAATTCTAATTGCTCATTCCCGGCTTTTTGTTTATCTGTTATTGCTTCTAATGTTTCTATTAATTCTGCTAATTCGCTGAATACAATTACTGATTGGCGATAAGAAGATAGTTTATCAATTGCAAATGTTAACATTCTAGCTAACTCATATGTCTCTGCCATAGAAGAACCAAAGATTCCAGGAAGTCCGTTTAAGGCATCATACCAACCAGGTTTTCCACCTTCCATCTCTACGCCCATTCCATATGGATCAAGTGTTGCGTATTTTAACGTACTGAGTAGTAAAATCTTCTCCATTAACGTTCCTGTTACAACTTCGCCTTTTCCGTCAGCACTTCTTAGCTTATCGTTGTTACAGTCTTTCTTTTTCGCTTTATCAAGGAAATTGTATTGTCTGATTCCCTTGTCTGTCTTCACATAACGTTTCTTTCTTGGAAGAATCGCTACTTTTGTTTCAAAGTATGTATAGCTAGAATCTTCAAATAAAAGTTCTTTCTCATTCTCTGGATATACATGAAGATATTCTTCTACTAAATCTAAGTTATATGTCCAATGATCACTCCAGTATCCTTCTCCAAACGAACCTGATGTTTCCCCTTTCGCTTGTTCAAGTACCATATTCACAAATTCGTTCTCTTGCTCTTTGCTATCCCATTGACACTCTTCTACTGTCATAAAGAATCTTCCCGGAGTAAATTGATTTTCTAAAACTTTTGCTAATTTTGCTCTGCTTGCTTCTGGAACAACTCGAAGAATCTTTTCCACTTGTTGAGCTTCTAATGTATAACTAACTTTTTCTACTTGTAATGGATTATATCCATCAATCTGAACCATGTTATAGAAGGTTCTTATGTTGATATCTTTTACATATGGTTGGAAACGTACATCTTCACGACGATTCTGATTTACATCACGGAAGTTACCATTTCCTTGTGAATAGTATTCAGGTAACATACGGAAATAGTTATAATCTCTTTCAATATCACCATGCTTTCTTGAATATAGATAGAAGATTTTGTTCTTTGCTAATTCAATTGGATATCCACCACGTAATACATTATCAAGATATGTTTGCTTACAGTATTCATCAAACAATGCATTTCCTGTCTTTGTTTCAATTGATTTGCAAACCTCTTCAACTAATGCATTTCCTTCTTCCTGTTTCTCACTATAGAATTCTGTTTTTAACCAGTTTTCCTTACAAGAAGTAAGGATTTCTTTATTCTCAACCTGACCAAACAATTCATATAGCTTAATTTCTTCTCCAGCTTTTACTACCTTTTTCTCTGCAAAGAAACAGCATGGCAAATTGTT
This sequence comes from Anaerosporobacter sp., assembly GCF_031551385.1. GTDB lineage: Bacteria > Bacillota > Clostridia > Lachnospirales > Lachnospiraceae > Anaerosporobacter. The sequence continues at coordinate 3,060 of NZ_JAVBNS010000019.1, read as the reverse complement.
TTGTGTAACTTGTTTTTTCTCTACTAATGCATCTAATGTTTCATTCTTTAATCCAATTGCATCATCTAATCCAGTGTCATAATCGAAAACAATTGCAGGATCTACAATCGCTACTAATTGCTCGCCCTTATCATTAATTGCATGGGCAAAGTTTCCACCTTCTACGGATTCTACACTTGCTGTATCTTCCATACTTACTCGAACTCGGAAATATGGTATTCTTGATACAACATCTTCTACTTGCATCCAAGCTTTCGTTGTTTGTCCCATCTCTTTCATAGATGCCATATTTACACCATAAGGAATTACAGCAGGCATACCATCTAATACTTCAATTTCACAATCTTTGTCTGATACGTTTTTAACACTTACTTCACGAACTAACGCACCTACTTTTTCACCTGGTAATGCATAATACATTACGCTTGTTTCAATTTGGTTTGCTTCATCATAATGCTTGATTACTAATTCATTCATTCCAATTGCCATTGTCGTATTGTTATAATCTTCTTTAAATGGCTCGAAATAGTTTCCATCTTTTTTGATAAAGGTACGGAACCCTTGTTTCTTAACATTTTGATATGCTTGGTGCGCTGGGAAGAATTCCATAATCGCACGGTCTTTACAATCCACACCAAAGCTCGTAACACCTTGACCACGATTTACATAGTAGCACCAGATTGGAATACCATGTTTCCCACTGATACCAGGTAAGAAACTTGCAAATGTTGTTTGCTTACCATAATTACTAATTTGATATTTTTTGTTTTCGTCTAATTTATTTTTTGTTAATTCATTCTGTGCTTGCATACTCCATCTCCTTTATAAGTTACTGTTCACTCCCGTGACCATTAACACGCTCCGCGATGCACAGAAATTATGCATACTGCATAATTTCGCGCTTGTAATTCTCGGGTTTTCTGTGACTTTCGCTTCGCTACACTCACAAAAAACACCTTGCGGGATATTCCATATAAACCATAATCCTTATAATATACTATCGAAGAATTACTTTTATTTGATGTTTCATCTCTTTTACTAAACCTTGTATATATTCTTTCTTGCATATACAAGCAGTTCCTTTATTCGCAATCTTATCATCTTCTGTGATAAGTTTATCGTTAACATATACCTCTGCTACTTCATATTCTCCGTATTCTTTATCTGCCTCATTAACAATTACTACTTCTAATTCATAATCAGCGAATACCGTTTCTATCATAGCTGTCTTTTCTTCATTAAATTGCTCTTTTAGTAACTTTGGTTCTATTAATAAGTCTCCACCAAGTCCTCTAACACCGAACATTTGTGTTACAACTGTTAGCATAAGCCAACTTGCAGCACCAGTTAAATAATGATACATTCCTCTTCCCTTATCATTAAAGTACTCTGGAATTCCTGGATAAATCTTACTAACATCTGCATTCGCAACCTGTCTGTAAAGAGTATCTAGTGCTTTATATCCTTCTTTTACAAAACCTCTCTTATATAATGCGTTCGCATACATAACTGTCATATGAGAGAATACTGCTCCATTTTCCTTATGACCATATGCAAATCCAAACATTCTACCTAGGTCTAATTTCAATTCTTTGAAATCCGTATTCAAACGGTAGCCACCAACTTCTGCTTTGTATAGATATTTATCCGCAGCACTTGTCATCTGCTTAACTTGCTCTGCTGTTGCTGTCTCTGACATAATTGTGAACACTTGGCTTGTTAACATCATTCGAACACCTTGCTCAAATACGCCTTCTACCTTTTCACCAGAGTTATCATAATAGCCGTTAAACCAACCATCTTGTGATTCTTCAATCCACTCATTCTCTCTAATATGTTGTTTTAACCATTCTGCCTTTTGTTTTAAATTACTGATTAACTCTTTACATGAAACAGATACTTTCTTTCCGGAAATATTTCTACCACATTTCACATAGTATTCCTTTAGTAACGCTTTTTTCTGTGCTATGCTTTCATATAGAACAACATCTTGTTCAAGTAATACAGACATCTCTTGGGCAATCTCAACTTCTTCAATTCCCGCTATCACTAATTGCTCAAACAATTTTGTCATTGTATCAAAGTTTCCTGCATAAGCAGCTGTAAATGCAACACTCTCTCCTCTTGCATTTGCCATATCAAGTGCATCATTCCAGTCTGCTCCTCGAAGTCGCATATGGTTATGTTCTCCTACATCGTAGAATGCTGTAAGATTCTCAAGTAATATATGTTCTAATACACTTCCTTCATACACTTTGTTCTCTGTTGTTGTAAGTGATCTGCTATCTGAAGCAGTCCATTCTGTATCTGTTGCTTCTCCACGCTCGATTTGTTTATCTTTAAAATATGTTGCCTTCTCTAACAGAATATCCAAATCTCCTGTTTGTTGAATATATAAATCAGTCGTTACAAGTGGCCAGAATCCATGATCCATCCATACTCTTGCGATGTTGTTTCTGTCTGCAATAAACTCGCCTTGCTTTTGTCCAATGATAGTTGCATTACTTCCATCAATTCTTACTCCAGCATAATTATTGATAATTGCTTCTCGTATACTGCTTGGATTAATCAACGTAAGTGCCAAGCAATCTTGCCATAAATCTCTCCAACCTCTTCCACCTTTTCCGTAGTCATGATGAGGTAGGAAGGAACAACCATAGATTCTTCTTAGGATTGGTTGAAAACTAACCCATTGCATGAAATTATCAAACTTTGAATCACCTGTTTGAATGTTTACATTTCTTTGTTTATCCCAGTGTTTTTGCATTGCTTTAAATGCTTCTTCTACTTTGGCTTCTGTATTATATTTTTTAATTATTTCTTCAATGGTATCTGGGTTTTTATCTGCACCAATAAAGATGATGAAACTGCATTCTTCCTTTGGTCCTAAAACTATCTTCTCAAATTGAATTGCACCCATTGCCTCATATCCATTTACACTTGAATCTTTCTTTACTGTCTCTTGTTTAGTAAGGATTGCTGTAGGTCTTAGGAAATCTCCACCTTCTCCGATGTAGTCTTCCACTTCCGGATAGAAACCTTCTGGTTTTTCACCTTCTG
>NZ_JAVBNS010000183.1:0-4824 GCF_031551385.1 Anaerosporobacter sp. | reverse complement strand
GATTGCTTCTACCTTTGCAATCTCCTCAGATGTTAATGCTGAGAAATGCGTAAAGTCAAAACGAAGACGATCTTTACTTACATAAGAACCAGCTTGTTCAATATGATTTCCGAGAACCATCTTTAATGCTTTTTGAAGTAGATGAGTTGCTGTATGGTTTTTACCTGTAGAAGTTCTTCTATCTTCATCAACAACTAAAGTAACAGTATCATTTACTTTAATAATACCTGCTTCTACTTTACCTACATGTCCAACTTTTCCACCCTGTAATTTAATAACATCTTCAACTACAAATGATGCATTTGCTGTTTTAATTACACCTGTATCGTTTAATTGACCACCCATTGTTGCATAGAATGGTGTCTCATCAACAATAATAGTACCTGCTTGCCCTGCTACTAATTCTTGTACAATTTCTGTTTCTGTAGTAAGTACAGTAACTTTACTGTCATGTGATAAAGAATCATATCCTACGAATGCAGATGTGATTGCTGGGTCAATTGATTGGTACACAGTAACATCCGCACCCATGTAGTTTGTTACTTCACGAGCACTTCTTGCAGTTTCTCTTTGTACGTTCATTGCTTTTTGGAAGCCTTCTTCATCTACTGTAAAGCCTTTTTCTTCAAGGATTTCCTTTGTTAAATCAAGAGGGAATCCATAAGTATCATATAACTTAAATGCATCCTCTCCACCTAATACTGTCTTACCTTCTGCTTTTAAACTTTCTTCTAAATCAGCTAAGATGCTAAGACCTTGGTCGATTGTTTTATTAAAGTTATCTTCTTCAATTGTTAACAACTTTAAGATGTATTCTTTCTTCTCTTCTAACTCTTGGTATCCATCTTTTGATTCTGCAATAATTGTCTCGCTTAACTGCGCAAGGAACTTACTGTTAATTCCAAGTAATTTACCATGACGAGCTGCTCTACGAAGTAATCTTCTTAGAACATAACCTCTTCCTTCATTCGATGGAATAATACCATCCGAAATCATAAATGTTACAGAACGGATATGATCTGTAATCAAACGAATTGAAACATCATGTTTTTCATTTGTCTGATATGTTACCCCTGCAATTTCACATACCTTATCGCGAATTGCTTTCATTGTATCAACATCATATACGGTATCGACATCTTGGACAACAACTGCTAAACGCTCAAGACCCATACCGGTATCAATATTTTTTTGAGATAATTCTGTATAGTGTCCGTTGCCATCACTCTCAAATTGTGTAAATACGTTATTCCATACTTCCATATAACGGTCACATTCACAACAAACTTTACAATCAGGGCTTCCACAACCATACTTTTCACCACGGTCGTAATAGATTTCAGAACATGGACCACATGGACCTGCACCATGTTCCCAGAAATTATCACAGTCACCATTCTCATCTCTTTCGAAACGAGTGATTCTATCTGGTGCAATACCGATATCTTTTACCCATATGTCAAACGCTTCATCATCTTCCACATAAATAGATGGATAAAGACGATCTGCTTCTAAGCCAATTGTTTCTGTTAAGAACTCCCATGACCATGCAATCGCTTCTTTCTTAAAGTAATCGCCAAATGAGAAGTTACCTAGCATCTCGAAGAATGTTAAGTGACGTGCAGTCTTACCAACATTCTCAATATCTCCTGTACGAATACATTTTTGACAAGTTGTTACTCTCTTTCTTGGAGGTATCTCTTGTCCTGTAAAATATGGTTTTAATGGTGCCATACCTGAATTGATTAATAATAAACTTTTATCACCTTGTGGAACTAAAGAAAAGCTATTCATCTTTAAATGATCTTTGCTCTCAAAAAATTCTAAATACATTCTTCTTAAATCGTTAAGTCCGTACACTTTCACTGTGCTTGCCTCCTGCGTATAATTCTAATAACCTATTATAAATTGTTCTATAATTTTTGTCAACTTAAGCAAAAAATACGTTACTGTATACCGCAACGTATTTCTTACCACTAATTATTTACCACTATTATATCTTTCACTCTGTTCTTTAATTAATTCCATATCATCAAAGTAATTAATCTTCATTGCATTCTTAACATCGTTTAATGTATTAGCAGCAACTGCCTTTGCCTTTTCACTACCTTTTTTAAGAATATCATAGATTTCAGGAATTTTTGTCTCTAATTCTTGTCTTCTTTCACGAATTGGTGCTAATTCCTCTTCTAAGATGGCATTAAGGAATCTCTTAACCTTAACATCTCCAAGTCCACCACGTTGGTAATGCGCCTTCAATTCTGCAAGATTTGGATAATCTGGAAGGTACTTTTCAAAATGTTCTGGCTTACAGAATGCATCAAGATAAGTAAATACTGTGTTTCCTTCGATTTTTCCTGGATCCGAAACTTGAAGATGGTCTGGGTCTGTGTACATACTCATAACCTTCTTACGCACGTCTTCAGCCGAATCAGATAGGTAGATACAGTTATTTAATGATTTACTCATCTTTGCTTTGCCATCTGTTCCTGGTAGTCTTAAACAAGCTTGATTCTCTGGCAATAATATCTCTGGTTCTATTAAAGTCTCTTCATATACAGAATTGAATTTACGAACGATTTCTTTTGTTTGCTCTAACATTGGAAGTTGATCTTCACCAACTGGTACTGTTGTTGCTTTAAATGCTGTAATATCAGATGCTTGGCTGATTGGATATGTGAAGAATCCAACTGGAATACTTGCTTCAAAATTACGCATCTGAATCTCTGATTTTACTGTAGGATTTCTCTGTAAACGTGATACAGTAACAAGATTCATATAATAGAATGCCAACTCACACAACTCTGGAATTTGAGATTGAATGAATAATGTTGATTTCTCTGGATCTAATCCAACTGATAGATAATCAAGTGCAACTTCAATGATATTTTGTCTTACTTTCTCTGGATTCTCTGAATTATCTGTTAATGCTTGTGCATCTGCTATCATAATAAAGATGTCTTTATATTCACCAGAATTCTGTAATTCAACCCTTCTCTTTAATGAACCTACATAATGACCTAAATGTAATTTTCCCGTAGGGCGGTCTCCTGTTAAAATAGTTTTTTCCATATCTTATACCCATGCATATCACAAGCTTGCTTGTGATACTGCCCAAATAAATACGGTTGAAAGAATCGACGAGCTGCATGGACTCCTTTACTATTATTTTCTTTCAACCTAGTTCCTCCTAAAAAAGACCCTTACCCAACAAAGGATAAGAGTCTAATAATCTTATATAGCCACCATTGTTTCACATACTATCATATGCTTCCATTATAACGGTTAGGATTTCCGTCAACGCCTACTCTATCTTTCGGGTTGCCCTCATAAGCCCATTCAACAACTTCAAAATACTGTACTCTCACCCTATACAGCTCTCTGTAATTTCTACCTATTGCCTACTTTTCTTAATCATCGGTTTTCTCATATATCTAGTATAAAGAATTATAACAAATTGTCAAGCCATTTCCACAACTTCATTATTTTACAGTAATTGGTGTTGTAAACTTTTTCGAAATGCTACCATATGTGATGGTTATTGTAATCACAGCACTTCCTTTTTTCTTACCTGTTACTTTTCCTGTTTTAGATACAGATGCAATTTTTGTATTACTTGACTTATACGTCACCTTTACACTCGATTCCGTAAGTTGTGAAGGTAGTGTAATTGTAATCTGTTTGCTTTTTCCTTTTGCCATTGTTAACGATTTACTAACTTTTGCACGGCTAGCAAGGCTTGTTACTGCCTTATTTGTTGCTTCTGGAAGAATAACATACTTGGAATAGGTACTAACAGGTATCGTGATATCTTGGTTCTTATCAACAGTATACTTTGTAGCTGGAAGCTCTTCTAATTTCTTTGTTGTTGCATTGTAGCCATATACATATACGATATCGCCTTTTTCTTTACTTAATGAGCTACCTACGTCAACAATAATAGATGCAAACTTATCCAGTTCACCATTTTGTTCTAATGTAACAACCGTTCCTGTTCCTCTATCTGCTGATTTAAGATATTGATTTACAACAGATTCAATCTGGTAATCCTTATCTAAAGCAGTCACTCGAAGTGCAACATTACTATTTGCTGTCGAATTAAATTCTTTTCCTTTAATTGTTAATGTACATAGTGGATTTGTATAGCTTGTTTTTCCTGTTTCTGAACTGTAGGAAGAACCAACATATTGAATAATAACACTTTTTCCACTATTTTTTATTCTATTTAATGTTGTATTATCTAAAGAAATATTCGAAAGCTGAATATCATTTCTGCCATAGTATTGAACAGGCATACTGATATTCACATACACTTCATTTACATTCGAACGATTCAATTGTGTTAGTATCTGAGCACTTACACCACTAAGCGTAAGCTGAAATATATTCGTATTACCAATCGTTTTCCCTGAAAGTGCAGATGCCAATACTTTTTCTTCGATTTCTGCTGTAATTGTAGAGAAGTTTGTCTCTGTTGTCAAACTCACTTTAGGGAATACAACTCCTTGATAGCCACCTGTAACTGTAGATGTCGTAATGGAAGAAGATCCTGAGATTACAGTTGTTGACGATGTAGGTGTCGTAGGTGTTGTTGGTGTCAACGAACCTTTCGCTACACCAGTAATCGTTATTGTTGAGGTATATCCCTCATAATATACAGTAACTGTATTTGTTCCTAATGAATATATTGTAGATGTTGAGAGTGTAAAGTCTGTAACATATGCAATCGAGTTGTCATTATAGGCAGCAATAACTGTAACATTGTTTTTATCAATTGCAGAACCAACTTCTACCGAACCCCCAATATATGCTGCAGATACAAAT